>NZ_MWJN01000003.1:0-157938 GCF_002027145.1 Microbispora sp. GKU 823
AGCGGGCCGAGAGCGCGCCGCTGCTGCGGGCGAGCGCGCTGCACATGAGCTACCGCAGGCCCGGCCGCAAGGAGTCGTTCACCGCGCTCACCGACGTGTCGTTCGACCTGCGGGAACGCGAGATCGTCGGGCTGGTGGGGGAGTCGGGGTCGGGGAAGTCGACGATCGGCAGGATCGTGGCGGGCCTGGCCAGGCCGACCGCCGGATCGGTGTCGCTGCGCGGGGAGGTCTACAACGCGCCCGGTGACGTGCGGCTCCCGAAGAGCCTGCGCCCGGCCGTCCAGGTCGTGTTCCAGGACCCCTACGGGAGCCTCAACCCGCGGCGCACGGTCGCCGCCACGCTCGCCGAACCCTTCGTGGTCAACACCGATCTGCCGGCCGCCGAGATCCGCGCCAGAGTCGAGGCGCTGGTCGCGCGGGTGGAACTGCCCCAGTCCGTGCTGCACCGGCTCCCGGCGCAACTGTCGGGCGGGCAGCGGCAGCGCGTGGCCATCGCCCGCGCCGTCGCCCTTGAGCCCTCGGTCGTCGTGGCCGACGAGCCGGTCTCCGCGCTCGACATCACCACGCAGACGCAGATCGTCGCCCTCATCCGGCGGCTGCGCGCGGAGCTCGGGACGTCGTTCCTGTTCATCTCCCACGACCTGGGGGTGGTCGCCGACCTGTGCGAGCGGGTCGTCGTGCTCAACCAGGGCCGGGTGGTGGAGCAGGGCCCGGTCCACCGGGTGTTCGACGACCCCCGGGATCCGTACACGCGGGAACTGCTCGACTCGATCCCGGGGCGGGTGGCCCGTGTTTAGGGGGACACGTGTCTGATCTGCTCACCGCGGAGACATACGCCGAGGAGGCGGACGTCCGCCGGTTCCCGGTGCTGCGGGCGATCCTCGCCGAGCGCTCCGCCAGGACCGGGCTGATCCTGGTCGGCGTGGTCGTGCTGGCGGCGCTGCTCGCCCCGGTCGCGGCGGCGCTCACCGGGCACGGCCCGGACCAGCAGTTCCGGTCGGAGGCCCTGGCCGAGAACGGGCTGCCGATCGGCCCGAGCGCCCACTTCCTGCTCGGCGCGGACGGAAACGGCCGCGACGTGCTGGTCCGGACGCTGTACGGCGCGCGCATCTCCCTGCTGGTGGGGATTCCGGCGACCACCCTCGCCCTCGTCGCCGGCACGGCCGTCGGCCTGGTCGCCGGGTTCTCCCCGGGCAGGACCGACCGGCTGCTGTCCCTGGGCACCGACGTCGCGCTGTCGTTCCCGTTCGTCGTGACCGCGCTCAGCCTGGTCGCGCTCAACCGGGGCGGTGACGGGGAGCCCGTCGTCGACCCGGTGCTGCTCGTCGTGCTGGTGATCTCGCTGTTCGCCTGGACCTACTTCGCCCGGCTCACCCGCGGGCTCGTCGTCGTGCTGCGCAACCGGCCGTTCGTGGAGGCGGCGCTCTCGATCGGCGTGAGCCGCCGCCGCCTGATCGTGCGGGAGATCCTGCCCAACGTGCTTCCGGTGGTCGCGGTCTACTGGGCCGTCCAGCTTCCCGTGAACATCCTCGCCGAGGCGACCCTGTCGTTCCTCGGGGTCGGCGTCCAGGCGCCCACGGCGAGCTGGGGCAACATGATCGCGGAGGCCCAGCGGTCGTCCCTGTACCAGGTGCAGCCGTGGTTCCTGCTCGGGCCCGGCATCGCCATGTTCGTCACCGTGCTGGGGTTCAACGCGATCGGCTCCGGCATCCGCAACGTCCTCGATCCCCAGGGGTAGCCGGCGATGAGAAGGCACATCGCGGGCCACGCGGCCCGCGCCCTCGCGACCCTGCTGGCCGTGCTGGTCATCACGTTCGCGATGACCCGGGTCGCCTACCGCAACCCCGCCGCGGTGCTCGCGCCCCGCAACGCCACCCAGGAGACACTGGACGGCATCACCCGGGCGCTGCGCCTCGACGAGCCGTGGTATCTGCAGCTCTGGCACTACCTCTACCGGGGGCCGGACATCCAGGGCGCGCCGATGGGCCTGTTCAACTGGCCGCCCGCCCTCGGCTACTCGTTCCGGCAGCAGCGGCCGGTCACCGAGCTGATCCTGTCGAAGATCCCGGTGACGCTGTCGCTGGCGCTGGGCGCGCTCGTCATCTGGATGACGCTGTCGATCCTCTTCGGCGTGGCGGCGGCCAGGAGGCCGGACTCGTGGGTGGACCGGATCCTGTCCGCGTTGTCCTACGCGGGCCTGTCCGTCCCGACGTTCCTGACCGGGATCCTGCTGTCCTACTTCCTGTACTTCACGCTCTCGACGTACGGCATCAGGTGGTTCCCGAGCAGCGGCTACGTCGGCATCACCGAGAACCCCTTCGAATGGGCCAGGCACCTCGCGCTGCCCTGGCTGACGATCGCCGTCGCCGAGATCGGGATCTTCCAGCGCGTCGTGCGGGCGAACATGCTCGACGTGCTCGGCTCCGACTACATCCGCACGGCGCGGGCCAAGGGCGTCACCGAGCGGAGGGTGCATTTCGGCCACGCGCTCAGCGCGGCGCTGAACCCGATCATCACGCTCGGCGGGCTGGAGCTGGCCGCGCTGATGGGCGGGGCCATCGTGACCGAGCAGATCTTCGGCCTCGACGGCGTCGGACGGCTCGCCGTCGAGGCGGCGGTCGGCGGGGACTTCCCCGTCGTCATCGGCACCACGATCCTCGCCGCCGCCATCTTCGTGGTCTCGACGTTCGCCGTCGACGTCGTCACCCGCCTGCGCGATCCCGCCGCCCGCTGACTCCTGAAGGAGAAGACATGACTTTCGACGTGCGCGTGCTGAGCGGGGAGGACGAGCTGCTCGCGGCGTCGGCGACGTTCCGCACCGCCCTCCTCGGCCTGCCGCCCCTCCCGGCGGGAACCGACGTCACGCAGTTCTTCGAACCCGGCCGCACCCTCGGCGCCTTCGACCGGACCGAGCTCGTCGGCACCGCGGACTCCTACGCGAGCACCCTGGTCGTGCCGGGCGGCGCGCGGGTCCCGCACGCCGCGGTCACGCACGTGGGCGTGCTGCCCACGCACACCCGCAGGGGCATCGTGACCGCGCTGATGCGCCGTCAGCTCGCGGACGCCGCCGCGAGAGGCGAGATCGCGGCCACGCTGCGGGCCTCCGAGGCGGTCATCTACGAGCGCTTCGGGTACGGCATCGCGGGGTCGGCCGCCCGCCGGGAGGTGTCCCGCAGGCAGGCCGTGCTCCGCGCGACCGTGCCGCCTGGGGGCCGGGTCCGGCTGGCCGACCCCGCGTCCTCCTGGAAGACGCTCGCCCAGATCTACGAGTCCGCCGCCGCCTGGACCGGGGCGATCGGCCGGCCCGCCTCCTGGTGGCGGCAGCAGGAGCAACGGCAGGCCGCGGACCCCGGCCCCGCCTACGTCGCCGTGCACGGGGAGGACGGTTCGGAGGACGGGTACGTCCGTTACCACCCCGCCGACACGGCGGAGTGGTTCACCAGCCGGGACCGGGCGATCGTCGTCGACGATCTCGTCGCCGCCACACCGGACGCGTACGCGGGGCTGATCCGCTGGTTGCTCGGCCTCGACCTCGTCGACCGGATCATCCTGCCGTTCACCGCCCCGGACGACCCGCTGCCGCTGCTGCTGACCGACGACCGCGCCGTCCGCACCGTCTCCGTCCGCGACGAGACGTGGCTGCGCCTCGTCGACGTGCCCGCCGCGCTGGCACGGCGCGACTATCGGGGCTCCGGCTCGATCGTCCTGGCCGTCACGGACGACCTGCTGCCCGGCAACACCGGGACCTACCTGATCAGCGCCCGCGGGGCCGCCAGGACGAAGGGCCGCGCCGATCTCTCTGGGGCCGATCTGTCTGTGGACGTCGCGACCCTGGCAGCCCTCTACCTGGGCGGTTCCCGCTGGTGGCAGCACGCCAGGGCCGGACGGGTGACCGTCCACAGCGACGGCGCCCTGGAGACGGCCGAGGAACTGTTCCACACGGACGCCTCGCCCTTCTCCGGCACGCTCTTCTGACGGCTGAGCTGCGGATATGACGGGTGTCACGGGTCAGGACACGACGCGCGGCACTTATCGCCGCATCGGCCGATCCGTACCGTGATGGTCATGACGAACACGCCTTCATCGCAGCGTACGGACTGGCGCATCTCCCTCCTCGGCGGCCTCAAGCGCCGGGGGCCGGGGCGGATGCCCGCGGACACGGTCGTCCTCACTCCCGTCGGCGGGGCCGATCTCGACCTGAGCGAGGCCGAGATCGCGCCGGTCACCTCGGTGACGAAGATCTCGATCGCGGGCGGCGTGCGCCTGCGGGTGCCCGCCGACGTCACGGTGGAGGTCGAGGGCTTCAGCCTGTTCGGCGGCCGCCACGTGGAGCCGGGAACGCCGAGCCCTTCCGGCCGTGTCGTCCGCGTCCGCAACTACGGCGTCTTCGGCGGCGTCGACGTCACCCGCGGCTGAGCCCCTGCGCCCCCGAGCGGGGCGCAGGGCTCAGGCGGGCCCGCCGTCCGCCAGGATGCGTTCCAGGGTGCGCCGGCCCATCCGGCTCATGGCCGGGTTGGTCTCGCGGTAGTACCAGACGAGCCCCATCGCCTGCACGAAGGCCCACGCCCTGCCCCGCTCCCACTCGAGGTCGTCGCACTCAAGATCGAGGCGGAGCACCCGGCGCGGCCCGGCCTCCAGCAGGTGCCAGGCGCTCACGAGATCGAGTGCGGGATCGGCCGGCCCGAAGCCGCCGACGTCGAGAATCCCGGCCAGCCGGCCCTCGGACACGAGCACGTTGCCGGGGATGAGATCGCCGTGGTTCATCACGTCGGCCGCTTCGCGGGGCAGCGTACGGAGGTCCTTCCACGTCCGGCGCAGCCGGGGAACGTCCAGCAGTCCCTCACTGCGCTCGAAGCAGGTCTCCATCCACGCGTCGTGGGACCGGAGGTCGCCTCCCCGGCCCGTGCCGCCGAACGTACGGCCACGCGTGCCGATCGCGCGCAGGTCGGTGATGAGATCGGCGAGGTCGTGGGCGAACGCGACCGACTCGCCCGGGTCCTCGTCGGTCGCCACGGCGCCGGGCAGCCACGTCTGCACCGACCATGGAAGCGGATATCCCGCGCCGGGTTCGCCGAGCGCGACCGGCTCGGGCGTGGGAAAGCGGGTGCTGCCCGCCAGTTCGCGGGCCGCCTCCGCTTCTGACTCCAGCCAGCGCCGCGTCGCGTCGACCGGCCCGGGCTGCAGGGGGAACCGGGCCGTGAGGCGATCGCCGACGCGGAAGATGGCGTTGACCGTCCCATGGGCGGCGACGCCGGTGACGGGCAGGCCCCGCCACTGCGGGAACTGCTCGTCCACCAAGGCGCGCACCGTCTCCCGCGACACCGTCAGCTGACCGGGGTGCATCTTCACGTCCGCGAGGGTTCCGCGTCCCGGTCTTCTCCCGCAACGTGTTTTCGGCCACCTGAGGCGGCCTCGCCGGCCGTCAGGTGCCCGCGGCCACCTGGGCGGGCGTCCACGGAGGCAGGCCGAGTTGCACCGAGATGCCGCGGAGCAGCGAGTCGTGCATCCGGGCTCTGGTCATGCCGGAAACCTGTGTGGCCACGGCGATTTCGAAGCCGTCGATCTGGGTGAGGATCAGGTCGACGGTCTCCTCCACCGTCGAGTGGACCCGGAAGGCCCCGTTGGCCAGGCCCTCCTCGATCGCGGCGTGCATGGGGGCCCGCCAGCCGTCGTACTGGAGCCCGAAGAGGCGTCTGAGCTCCTTGTCCCGCGCGGACGCGGCGGCGTATTCCATGAACGCGAGGCAGCGGTTCCGGAAGCCGCGCGGGTGGGTGATGTACTCCACCAGGCTGCGGATGCGGTCCCAGGGGTCGCGATGGCGGGCTGCGATCTCCTCCAGTCCCTGGATGATCTTCCCGGTGTGGTGCGCGAAGGCGGCCAGCATGAGGCCGTCGCGGGTCTCGTAGTAGTGCTGCAGCGTGCCGATCGACACCCCGGCGTGCTTGGCGACGTCCCGCAGCCGGACCCGCTCGTAGCCCATCTCGGCGACCAGCTCGATGACCGAGGCGAGGATGCGCCCTCGCTGACCGTCGGTCCGTACCTCCAGTGCGGCGTCCACCCGTTGCCCTTTCTCGGCCCGTCCTGTGCCTGTCGCCTCCGGACCGCACTATAGCGATCGTCAACGCGTAAAAGGAACCGAAAAGCCCTATTGACAAGGGCATGAAGCCACTCCTCTAATAATGCGGTACTAACGGAGCCGGAGCGCTGACGCAGGTCGGAGCGCTCCGCGGAGCCATGGACTGGAGGGGCGGTGGGCAAGACGATCATCTGTCCGTGCCATGACGTGACCGTCGAGGACATCCGGGCGATGTACGCGGCGGGCTACACCCACCCCGAGACGCTGAAGCGGGCGACGGCCGTCTTCATGGGCCCCTGCCAGGGCAAGCACTGCGCGGGCCCGGTCATGGAACTGCTGCGGGAGCTGGCGGGCGGCGACGCGGGACGGGTCGACCGGCGCCCCACGGCCCGGCCACCGCTGCGTCCCGTCCCCCTCGGCGTGCTCGCCGGCGCCGCCGGGCCGTCCGCCGAGACGAGCCCTGAGACGAGCCCCGTGAACGGTACGACGGGGGGTGCCTGACCATGGCGATCCCCGGAGCCTGCCGCTCCCCGCTCCGCCGCGCGTACGACGTCGTGATCGTCGGCGCGGGCGTGCAGGGCCTCGCGCTGGCGTACGAGCTGGCCAAGCTCGGCGTCCGGGACGTGGCGGTGCTGGACCGGAGCTATCCCGGAGGCGGCGGCAGCGGCCGCAACGGCGAGATGATCCGCTCCGCGTTCGGCTCCCGCGAGTGGACGGGCCTGTTCGACGAGTCGCTGCGCCGCTGGCGCACGCTCTCCGCCGAACTGGACTTCAACGTGCTGTTCTCCGGCAGCGGCTACCTGGTGCTGGCCTCCACGCCCGAGCAGGTCGAGCGGTGCCGGGCCGACGCCGTACGTCAGGCCACGCTGGGCGTGCGCTCCCAGTTCGTCACGGCCGAGGAGGCGCGCCGGATCGTGCCCGAGGTCAACCCCGATCTCGCGCTCGGCGGCGTCTACCAGGACCACGCCGGGTTCGCCCACCACGACGCCGTCGTATGGGGGTACGCCCGGGCCGCCGCACGTCTGGGCGTGGAGATCCACACGGGTGTCACCGTGACCGGCGTCGAGGTCGCAGGCGGGGCCGTACGCGGCGTCCGCACCGACCGCGGGGACGTCTCCACGCCGGTCGTGGTGAACGCGGCGGGCGGCGCGGCCAGGGCGATCGCCGAGATGGCCGGGGTGCGGCTGCCGACCCGCACCTGCCGCCTGGAGATGATCGTCACCGAGTCGGTCGCGCCGTTCCTGCGTCCCGCGCTCGCCAGCCTGGAACTGCTCGGCTACTGCCACCAGACGGCCAGAGGCGAGTTCGTGGGCGGGACCGAGTTGCCGTACCCCGACGTCAGCGACAGCCTCAACGGCACCTACACGCTGCTCGCCGACATGGCCGCGAAGTTCGTCCGGCTGCTGCCCCGGCTGGCCGGGGTGCGGCTGCTCCGCCACTGGGCGGGGCTGGTCGACCAGGCGGACGACCTGTCCCCGGTGATCGGCCCGGCGCCCGAGGCCGGCGGGTTCTACCTGACCTGCGGCTGGGTCTACGGCTTCATGGGCGCCCCCGCGACCGGCGCGCTGCTCGCCCGGGGGATCCACGAGGGCGTCATGCCGGAGCTGCTCCGGCCCTTCTCGGTCACCCGCCTGCACGAGGGACGGCTCATCCAGGAGGGCGCCCTCGTGGTCGCAGCGGAGGAGGGGAACGCGGCGTGAACCTGCGCATCACCACCCATCCGTCGTCGTCGCCTGCCAGGTCCAGGCGGGTCGCGTTCACGTTCGAGGGCCGCACCCTGCACGGGTACGAGGGCGAGCCGGTCTCCACGGCGCTGCACGCCGCCGGAGTGCGGGTGCTCTCCCGCAGCTTCAAGTACCACCGCCCCCGCGGCATCGGGCTGACCTGCGGCACCCCCTCGTGCCCCGGTTGCCAGCTCACCATCGACGGTCACTACGGCGTGCCGGGATGCGCCACTCCGCTGCGCGGGGGCGAGTCGGTGCGCCGGGAGCGTGCCTGGCCCGGCGCCGAGTGGGATCTGCTCGCGGCGATCGACCGGTTCTCCGCGCTCGTCCCCGCGGGTTTCCAGTTCCGGCTGCTGCGCGGCTCACCCCGGCTGGCCCATCTGGCGGAACGCCTCATGGGCGTGATCGCGGGCGGCGGGCGCAATGTGGCGGCCGAGGTCGCCGCGCGGGCGCTGCGGCCCGGCCTGGGGGTGAGGCGGCCCCCCGCTCGCCGTCGTCGGCGCGGGGCGTGGCCGGGCTGGCCGCCGCCCTGGCCGCCGCCGGGAGCGGGCTGGAGGTGGTCCTGGTGGACCAGGGCGAGGAGCCGGGCGGTGCGCTCCGGGCGGAGACGCGTGACGTGCGCGGCCCCGACGGCGTGGAGGTCCCCGGATTCCGGCTGGTGGCCGACCTCGCGGCCCGGGCGCGCGAGCACGCCTCGATCACGGTGCTCACCGCGTCGACCGCGCTCGGCTGGTACGAGGGCGGGGCGCTGCCGGTGGACACCCCGGACGGCCTGCTGGTGCTGCGCCCCGGCCGGTTGCTGGTCGCGACCGGCGACTACGACGTCCCGATGCCGTTCCCCGGCAACGACATCCCCGGCGTGATGATGGCCGGTCCGGTCCAGCGTCTGATCAACGTCGATCACGTCCGCCCCGGCGAACGCGCCGTCGTGGTGGCCGCCGAGCCGTACGGCTACGGCCTCGCCGAGCAACTCCACGCCGTCGGCGTCACGCTCGCGGCCGTCGTCGACCCCCGGCCGGAACGGGAGATCCCGGCCGGGGCGTTTCCGGCGGCGCTCGCCGCCGCGCGGGTGCCGTACCTGCCGGGCCACGCCGTACGGGAGGCCACCGGGCATCGTGGCGTGCGCCGCCTGGTGGTCGCCCCGCTTGCGGGTGGCTCGGTCGTGCGGCTGGCCTGCGACACGGTGGTGGTGGCCGCGGGACGGCGACCGGCCGAGGAACTGCTCCTGCAGCGGCTCTACCACGGCGACGTCACGCTCGACGTGACCCGCGACGAGGCGGACGGGCCTTACTCTCTGCCGGGCGGTGTGGCGGTCGCGGGCGGCGCGGCGGGGACGACCCGGACCCCGCCGGCCGCCCTGGCCCACGGCGCCGAGGCGGGCCGCCGCCTGTCCCGATGGAAGCCCGGAAGCGACCTTCCCCTCACCCCTCTCTCGCCCGGCGCGGCCGGGCGGCCGTCTCCTTCAGGAGGAACCAGTGACTGACACCGGCGCGCACGGGATGCTGTCCCGCCGTACGCTGCTCATCCGCGGCGGCCAAGGGCTCGGCCTCCTCGCGGCCTCCGGCGTGCTCAGCGCCTGCGGCGGCGGCTTCTCCGCCTCGTCGTCGAGTGGCGGCGGTGGCGGTGGCGGCACGACCCTGACCGTCGTGAGCTTCGGCGGCGACTACCAGAAGGCGCAGGCCAAGACCATGTGGGCGCCGTACGCCGCCAAGAACGGGATCACCGTGAAGGAGGACGGCCCCACGGACAACGCCAAGATCAAGGCGCAGGCCGAGTCGGGCAACCCGTCCTGAGACATCGTGGTCGTCGGCAACGACTTCGGGAGCGAGTCGGACTCCCGGTGGCTGGAGCCGATCGACTACTCGGTCGTCGACAAGTCGTCCATCGTGGACGGCTACGCGCAGACGTACCGCGTCGCCGCCGACATCGAGGGCACCGTCCTCGCCTACCGCTCCGACAAGACCGGTGGCGCCGCGCCCACCCCCTGGGCGGACTTCTTCGACCTGAAGAAGTACCCGGGCAAGCGCACCGCCTGGAAGTCGGTGGGCGGCGGCATCTTCGAGATCGCGCTGCTCGCCGATGGCGTCGCCCCGGCCGACCTCTATCCGATCGACGTGGACCGGGCACTGAAGAAGCTGTCCACGATCAAGGACCAGCTCATCTGGTGGGAGACCGGCGCCCAGGCCCAGCAGTACCTCGAGAGCGGGGAGGCGGTCATGGGCATGGTGTGGATCGCCCGCGCCGTGCTTTCCGCCGCGAACGCCCCCATCACGATCGCCTGGGACTCCTGGCTGTCACAGGAGGCGTACTGGGTCGTGGTCAAGGGCAGCAGGAACAAGGCCGAGGCGATGAAGCTCATCGCGTACACGACGTCGGCCGGCCCCACCGCCGAGTTCACGAAGTACCAGCCGTACGGACCGGTGAGCAAGGCGGCGCAGGACCAGGTCGACCCCTCGGCGAAGGAGAACCTCCCGACCACCCACCTCGACACCCAGGTCAAGGTGAACGACGAGTGGTGGGGCAAGAACCGCGACTCCGTCAACGACAGGTTCCAGCAGTGGCTGCTCTCCTGAGCCCGCTGTCGCCGAGCGGCCCGGCGCCGGCCGCCGCGCCCGCGGAGAAGGGCGCGGGCTCCCGGCGCGGGACGCGGAACTGGCCGTTCCTGCTGATCGTCCCTGCCCTGCTGGTCCTGCTCGCGGTCTTCGCGTACCCGGTCGCGCAGACGTTCGTCAGCGCGTTCACCACGCCCTCGCCGGGAACCGGCAACTTCGCCTGGTTCTTCGGCTCCTCCGCCAACGTCGCCGTGCTGACCAGGACGTTCTCGACGGCCCTGTGGGCGACCGTGATCTGCCTGTGCCTCGCCTATCCCTACGCGTACCTGATGACGGTGGCCTCCCCGCGGGCCAGGGCGGCGCTGCTGCTGATCGTCATGCTCCCGTTCTGGACCAGCCTCATGGTCCGCACCTTCGCCTGGCTCGTGCTGCTCCAGGACACCGGCGTCGTCAACGGGTTCCTCGGGCTGCTCGGCCTGGGGCCGGTGAGCCTGGTCCGCACGCAGGCCGGAGTCCTCGTCGGGATGGTCCAGATCCTCATGCCGTTCATGGTGCTGCCGCTGTACTCGGTGATGAGCGGCATCGACCGGCGGCTGCTGACCGCCGCCCAGAGCCTCGGCGCCCGCCCGCTGGTCGCGCTGCTGCGCGTCTTCGTGCCGCTGTCCCTGCCGGGGGTCGCCGCCGGGGCGACGATGGTCTTCATCACCTCGCTGGGCTTCTACGTGACGCCGGCCCTGCTCGGCTCGCCCAGTGAGGCGCTGATCTCGCAGTTCATGTACACCCAGGTCAGCGGAATGCTGATGTGGGGCAGGGGCGGCGCCATGGCGGTCGTGCTGTTCGCCGCCACCCTGCTGCTGATCGGGCTGCTCGGCCTGGCCATGCGGGCCGGCCGCCGGAGCAGGGCGGGCGCCCGATGAGCGCCCGGCTCGCCCGCGCCGCCCTGTGGACCGCGGGCGTCCTGGTCGCCGCCTGGCTGGTGGCGCCCACCCTGGTGGTGATCCCGCTCAGCTTCACCGACAAGGTGTCGCTGACGTTCCCGCCGACCGGCTGGTCGACCAGGTGGTACGCCAACTTCTTCGGCGATCCGGCGTGGACCGCCGCACTGGCCAACTCGCTGCTGGTCGGTGTGCTCGTCGCCGTCGTCGCGACCACCCTCGGCACGGCGGCGGCGTTCGGGCTCAGCCGCTGGACGAACGGAAGGGGAGCGGCCGCCGCGAGCGTGCTGCTGCTCGCCCCGATGATCGTCCCGGGCATCATCCTGGCCATCGGGATCTACGCCGTCTTCCTGAAACTCGGCCTCGCCGGGACGCTCGTCGGCTTCGTCGCCGCCCACACCGTCCTGGCCATGCCCTTCGTCGTCGTCTCCGTGACGGCCTCTCTGCGCACGTTCGACGTCCGGCTGGAGACCGCGGCCGCGAGCCTGGGCGCCGGGCGGTGGGCGACGTTCCGGCAGGTCACCCTGCCGCTGATCATGCCCGGTGTGGTCTCGGGCGCCCTGTTCGCGTTCGTGACCTCGTTCGACGAGGTCGTGGTCTCCCTGTTCATCCAGAGCCCCACCCTCGTCACCCTGCCCGTCCAGATGTATTCGAGCGTCACCCGCGAGACCGATCCCACGCTCGCCGCCGCCGCGACCATGATCCTGGTCCTCACCACGGTCCTGGTCGGCGGTGGGCTCACGCTGGCCGCAAGGAGGAACCGTGCCCGTTGACCGGCCCGAGGGGGCGGCCCTGCCCGCAGGCAAGGGCGCCCGCATCGACCTGAGCGGCATGACCAAGCGCTACGGCGGCTCCGCCGCCGTCGACGACGTCACCCTCACCGTGGAGCCGGGGGAGTTCATGACGTTCCTGGGGCCGTCCGGCTCCGGGAAGACGACGACCCTCAACATGATCGCTGGCTTCACCGACATCACGTCCGGGACCCTCCGGATCGACGACCGGCCCGTGGGTGACGTGCCCGCGCACAAACGGGACATCGGCGTGGTGTTCCAGCACTACGCGCTCTTCCCGCACATGACGGTCGCCCAGAACGTCGCCTTCCCGCTGCGCCAGCGCAAGGTGCCCAGGGCCGAGCGCGACCGCCTCGTCGCCGCCGCCCTGGAGACCGTGCAACTGCCGGGCCACGCCTCCCGCTACCCCCGCGAGCTGTCCGGCGGGCAGCAGCAGCGGGTCGCGCTCGCCCGGGCCATCGTGTTCAGCCCCCGCGTCCTGCTCATGGACGAGCCGCTCGGCGCGCTCGACCGCAAGCTCCGCGAGTTCCTGCAACTGGAGATCAAGCGCATCCACCGGGAGGTCGGGTCCACCTTCGTGTTCGTGACCCACGACCAGGAGGAGGCGCTGATCCTCTCGGACCGCATCGCGGTGTTCAACAACGCCCGCATCGAGCAGGTCGGCACCGCCCGGGACCTGTACGAGCGGCCGGCCACGCTGTTCGTGGCCCGGTTCCTCGGCGAGTCCACGATCCTGCGCGGCACCGCGACGCCGGACGGGCACCGGTCGCGGCTCGACCTGGACGGCTTCGCCGTACGGGCCTCCGGCGGGGTGCGCAGCGGACCGGCCGCGCTGGTCGTGCGGCCGGAACGGCTCCGCCTGGAGCCCGATGGGTTCGACGCCGCCGGGATCGGTGCGAACGCGGTTCCGGTCACGGTGGTGGAGGAGATCTATCTCGGGTCGGCCCGCAAGCTGGAGGTGCTGCTGCCCGGCGGCGGGCGCGGCCTCGTACGCGAGCATGCGGGCACGTCGAGCGACCTGAGAGTGGGCGACCGCGCCCGCCTGTGCTGGCATCCCGACGACTGCGTCCTGCTGCCCGACGACCCCACCACCGAAAGGATCTTCACGTGACCGTCAACGGCGGAGTGTCGTTCTGGTACCGCGAGACGGGGTTGCCCGCGCGACGCCCGCCCCTGGACCGGCCGATCGAGGCGGACGTCTGCATCGTCGGGGCCGGCTACACCGGCCTGTGGACGGCCTACTACCTGAAGAAGGCGCAGCCGGGGCTGGACATCGTCGTCCTGGAGCGCAAGTTCGCGGGCTACGGCGCCTCCGGCCGCAACGGCGGCTGGCTGACCGGCGCGCTCGCGGGGTCGCCCCGCAGGTTCGCCCGCACCCACGGCGGCGAAGGCGTGCACGCCCTCCAGCGGGCGATGAACGAGACCGTCGACGAGGTCATCGCGGTGGCGCGCGCCGAGGGCATCGACGCCGACATCGTCAAGGGCGGCATCCTCAGGGTGGCGCACGCCCCGTCCCACCTGCCGCGCCTGACCGCCCAGGTGCGCGCGGCCCGCGCCTGGGGCGACACCGACGTGGAGCAACTCGACGCCGAGCAGACCACGGCCAGGATCCGGGTGGACGGCGCCCTCGGCGCGTCGTTCAGCCCCCACTGCGCCAGGGTCCAGCCGGCCAAGCTCGTGCAGGGACTCGCGAAGGTCGTCGAGGGGCTCGGGGTGCGCATCTACGAGTCCACCCCCGTGACGGAGATCGTGCCGCACGAGGCGCGCACGCCGTACGGCGCCGTGCGGGCGGACTTCGTGCTGCGTGCCACGGAGGGGTTCACCGCCGGGCTGGCCGGCGAGCGCAGGACCTGGCTGCCGATGAACTCCTCGCTCATCGTCACCGAGCGGCTGCCCGACCGGGTGTGGGAGCGGATCGGCTGGGAGGGCCGCGAACTGCTCGGCGACATGTCCCACGCCTACATCTACGCCCAGCGGACGGCCGACGACCGCATCGCCATCGGCGGGCGCGGGGTGCCCTACCTGTTCGGTTCCCGCACGGACGACGACGGGCGCACGCACGCCACGACGGTGCGCGCCCTGCGTGACGCACTGGTGCGGCTGTTCCCCGCCGTACGGGACGCCGCGGTCGAGCACGCCTGGTGCGGCGTCCTCGGCGTGCCGAGGGACTGGTGCTCGACCGCGACGCTGGACCGCCGGACCGGGCTCGGCTGGGCCGGCGGTTACGTCGGCCACGGCGTGGCCACGACCAACCTCGCCGGGCGGACCCTGCGCGACCTCGTGCTCGGCGCCGACACCGAACTGACCCGGCTGCCCTGGGTCGGCAGGAAGGTGCGCAGGTGGGAGCCGGAACCGCTGCGCTGGATCGGCGTGCGCGGGATGTACGCCGCCTACCGCGCGGCCGACCGGGCCGAGATCGTGGGCGGCCGCACGACGACCTCGCCCATCGCCAGGATCGCCGACGCCGTGGCCCGCCGGCACTGAGCGGCCCACTCGTACGAACACACACCAGACCAGCAGGAGATCGGATTGACCAGCATCGTCGTACCCGACGCGAGCACTGCCGTCCTCGGACCGGCCGCGCCCAAGCCGACCTCGGTCGAGGGTGACCAGCGCGAGGCGACCCTCGCCGTGTGGACCTCCGAGGACGGCAGGACCAGCGCCGGTGTGTGGGAGTGCACGCCCGGCAGGTTCACCGCCGTACGGGACGGCTACCACGAGATCTGCCAGATCCTCTCCGGGCGGGTGACCGTGGTCTCCGCCGACGGCACGGAGCAGGCGGCCGGCCCCGGCAGCACCCTGGTCATGCCGGCCGGCTGGCGGGGTGAGTGGCACGTCCACGAGACCGTACGGAAGACGTACGTGACCACGCGCCTGTGACTCTTCAGTCCGGGTTTCCCCGGTCTCCCCGGCCGTATTGGCCGAACAAAGCGCAACTTCAGGAGATTTCCACCAGTGTCTGACTTGCCGGTATTGAAGAACTTCGTCAATGGTCGTCACACCGACACGGCCGACGGTGCCACCTCCGAGCTGATCGATCCGTGCGACGGCGAGCCCTACGCCCTCGCGCCCGTGTCCTCGCCGCAGGACGTCGACGTCGCGATGCGCGCGGCGGCCTCCGCGTTCGAGACCTGGCGCGACACGACCCCGGGGGAGCGCGCCCGCGCGCTGCTGCGGCTGGCCGACGCCATCGAGGCGAACGCCGACCGGCTCGTGGACGTGGAGTGCCGCAACACCGGCAAGCCGCGTGGAGCGACCGCGTCGGGCGAGGTGCCGCCGATGGCCGACCAGGTCCGCTTCTTCGCCGGCGCCGCCCGGCACCTGTCCGGACTGTCCGCCGGAGAGTACGCGCCGGGCCACACGTCGATGGTCCGGCGGGAGCCGATCGGCGTGTGCGCCCAGGTCACGCCGTGGAACTACCCGATGATGATGGCGGTGTGGAAGTTCGCTCCGGCGATCGCGGCCGGAAACACGGTCGTGCTCAAGCCGTCGGACACCACTCCCGCCTCGACCCTGCTGCTGGCCGAGATCGCGGCGGAGTTCCTGCCTCCGGGTGTCTTCAACGTCGTGTGCGGTGACCGCGGCACCGGCCGCGCCCTGGTGGAGCACGAGATCCCGCAGTTCGTCTCCATCACCGGTTCGGTCCGGGCCGGCATGCAGGTGGCCGGCAGCGCCGCGGCCGACCTCAAGCGCGTCCATCTGGAACTCGGCGGCAAGGCGCCCGTCGTCGTCTTCGGCGACGCGGACATCGAGGCCGCCGCCCGGAAGATCGCCGGGGCCGCGTACTACAACGCGGGGCAGGACTGCACGGCCGCCACCAGGGTCCTGGTCGCGGAGAGCGTGCACGACGCGCTCACGGCCACCCTGGTGGAGCAGGCGCGCGCCCACCGCACCGGTCCCGGCGTCGCCGAGCCCGACTTCGGGCCGTTGAACAACGCCACCCAGCTCGCTCACGTCTCCGGGTTCGTCGAGCGGCTCCCGGCACACGCCGAGGTCGAGACGGGCGGCGGCCGGATCGGCGACCGCGGCTTCTACTACGCCCCCACCGTGGTGTCGGGCCTGCGGGAGGAGGACGAGATCGTCCGCACGGAGATCTTCGGCCCCGTGATCACCGTGCAGCCGTTCACCGACGAGGCGGACGCCCTGAGGATCGCCAACTCCACGGAGTACGGACTGGCGTCCTCCGTCTGGACCAAGGACCACGGCCGCGCGATGCGCATGGCACGCAATCTCGACTTCGGGTGCGTGTGGGTGAACACGCACATCCCCCTGGTCGCCGAGATGCCGCACGGCGGGTTCAAGCATTCCGGATACGGCAAGGACCTGTCGATGTACGGATTCGAGGACTACACCCGGATCAAGCACGTCATGAGCAACATCGACCTGTGAGAATTTCGAATTCGCGATTGGTTCGGAGAACGATTCGGCGTTGAATCACCGGCTATTCCGTGCCCCACCGGGTGCTTTTCGTGCCGGGCCCGGAAATGACGGATGGGGACTTCCGCGGCCGGTGGGGACGCGGCGTCCGGCCCGGCGCGGGCGCGCCAGGAACCTTTTTGTCGTCTGTTCACTGTCGAAATAAGTCTCACTACCGTGTCCTCCCGGCAGGGCGCCCGCGCCCTGCCCGAGAAAGGAGGACGCTACCGATGACTGGTTCCGATAACGGGTTGTACGTGGGCCGGAGGTCCGTGCTGGCCGGTGTGGCGGGCTTGCTGGGAGCGGCGGCGCTGCCCACTGCCGCCGCGCACGCGGACCCGAAGGAGTTGCCGAACGGGGGCGCGCCGAAGGGGCGGTACCCGTCGAACTGGCCCGAGCTCCAGCCGTACGGCCTCGCGGACACGCGGGTGGACCTGTGGCCGCGTGACGACAACTCCTTCATCCTCCCGCTGGAGCTGCGCCCCCCGCGACGAGGAGCTCGGCCGGGTCTGGATGCGGGACACCTACGTCAACTGCTTCGACGTGGGCGGTCGTCCGGTCTACGTCGCCACGGGCACCACCCGGGTGCCCGGGCTGGAGGCGGCCGGCCCGTGGAACGACGGCATCTTCGTGTGGACGGCCACATCCCTGCACGGGCCGTGGAAGCTGGCCGACACGACCGCATCCGGCCGGACGCCGAGAAGGGCAAGGTGTGGTCGCCCGAGTTCGCCGGCGAGAACCGGCCCGGGCGCACGGTCGTCGCCCCGTGGCAGGAGTACTGGTACGACGACCAGTTCGGCAAGCGCGGCAACGCGTGGGCGCCCGAGGTGCACTACTTCCGCGGCAAGTGGTACATCGTCGCGTGCATGGGCGACCACTCCCAGAAGGTCGGCTCGTTCATGCTCGTGAGCGAGGGTGGGGTGGAGGGCCCGTACCGGCTCGTCCAGGGCAACTACGACAAGCCCTTCGGTGACTCCTTCATCGGCGGGCCCGCCTTCATCAAGCCCGGCGCCTACCACCACATCGACGGCGGCCTCTACAGCGAGGGCGACGAGGCGTGGCTCGTGCTGCACAACAACCTGTACGCGAAGTTCCGGGATGACATGGAGGACATCATCCCGACGACAAACCTGCCGAAGTTCCAGCAGACGCCCTACGCGCCCGAGCCGTATCTCGAAGGCGCGTACGTGTTCAAGTACGGCGGCAAGTACTACCTCATCCACGCCGCGTGGGACCGCTCGTCGGTCAACGCCGACGGCAGCACGCGGTACGCCTACGACACGGCCGCAGCCGGCCGCGTGCAGTACCAGTACGACGCGATCATCGCCGTCGCGGACAGCTTCGAGGGGCCGTACTCCAAGCGGTGGACCCTCGGCGTCGGCGCCGGCCACAACAACATCTTCGTGGATCGCAGCGGCCAGCTGTGGGCGACGTTCTTCCGCAACCCCAACTTCGGCTACTGGGCCGACCCGTCGCGCATCGGCGACGCCGCCGTGCCCGGTGTCGTGCGGCTGGAGTGGACCGGGCCCGAGGGCAACCGCCTGTACGTGGCGCGCCGGAACCCGGGGCACAGCAACGACTGACCGCCCCGGCGCGGACTCGTGCCGGCGGATGGGGGTCTCGGCCGTACGCCGGCGGCCTGAACGGGCTCGCCCGGCCCGTCGGGCGCCGGCGGTGCGGCATCCGGAGTCCTGCGCTACCGCTTGGGACGTCCTGCACGATCACACCTGCACCGATGTCGCGTCCCCGATCTCGACGGTGAGACCCTCCTCGGCGGCCAGCACGTCACCGCCGAACGCCGGCCTGGCGGCCGCCACGGAGGCGGCCCGGTCGTTACCCGGCCAGAAGTGCGTGAGCATCAGCCGGCGCGCGCCCGCCCGCCGGGCCCATTCACCGGCCTCCGCCGACGTCATCAGATTGCGGGTGGAGCGGCCGGTCTCGCCGTCGCGGTCGGTGGCCTCGACGATGAACAGGTCGGCGTCGCGGCCAGTTCGGCCAGTACAGCGGTCGGGCCGGTGTCCCCCGAGTAGGCCAGGACGATCCCGTCGGCCTCCAGGCGGACGCCCGCGTTGGGCACGTAGTGCGGAAGCGACAGTCCCGTCAGCTCGAAGGGCCCCACCCGGTGACCGCCGGGCAGCGGATGCATCTCGAAGACCGCGTGAAGGTCGACGTCGGGTTCCAGACCGCCGAGGCGGTCGAGCACGCCGGGCGGGCAGTACAACGGCAGCCGCGGTCCACCCGGGTCGCCGTAGTACCGCATCCGGAACAGCGCGTGCAGGTCGATTGCAGGCCCGGCCCGGTTCGGGGAAGGCACCACAACTGCCGAGCACGGTGACCTGTCGCATCCGCACAGAATGTCAGATCGCGTTCGCGGCCGGGATCTTCGCGCTCATGGTCCGGCCCCGCCACGAAACCGTCCAGGGACATGGTGAAGTGCCAGAGGACCTTGCGGTTCGCAATCGGTTTGGTGGTGCGGTGGAAGCATGGTGTCGCTTCCTTCTGGGAAGATGACCACTTCACGCATAGGCCACTTATGCCGTGAGACGCCGCAGCAGCCCGACAACAAGGACGAACCCCCCATGAGACGATGCACTGCCCTGGCAGTCGCCGTACTGATCACGTCCGCGTCCGTCGCCGCGGGCCCCGCCGCCGTCGCACAGGGAGGTCCCCCCGATCCGGTGGACGCGCTCAAGCGGCAGTTCCGCGAGGAGCACGGCGTCCGCACGTCGGAGACGGCACGCGTGTTCTTCGGCGCGAAGTCCAGGAGCGCGTTCCGGATCAGCGGCAGGCTGCAGTTCGGCCCCTCGGGCGTGGTGGCGGTCGACCTGACCTGGCGCGACGTACCCGAGCCTGGGAACGGCCCGGGCGGGAAGCCGTCAGAGAAGGCGCCCTCCTATCGGGTGATCCGGGTCGGCAAGGACGTGTACTACGACGTCGCGCAGTATCCGGGGCCGGTCCCCGACGGCAAGAAGTGGATCCGGAGGAACCACGCCGCGGGCATGACCCGCTACCTCGCCCCGGCCGCCGGCCTGCAGCCCGTCAACGTCTACGACCCGTCCGTCCTGAAGGCAGTGCTGAAGCGGTCGAGGAGCACGCCCGTCTCCGGCGGCCGCCTCTACCAGGGCACCATGAGTCACAAGGAGATGGGCAGGGTCACGAAGGGCCACTACGTCGACCCGTTCTCGGGACTGTCCGCCAGGAAGAGCAAGGGGAAGATCTCCTGGCGGCTCTGGACCGGCCACGACGGTCTGGTCGCACGCCTGCTCACCACCGACACCCTGGGGGCGGCGAAGACGTCGGTGTTCGCGCGGACGGACACGCGCTACACCGGCTGGGGATGCCGTCTCGTCATCACCGCCCCGCCCGCCGACGAGGTCGTCGAGCAGGACGACCTGGCGGGGTACGTCCCCGAGCCCGACCCGGCCCACTAGCTTCGACTCGGGATGGAGGGGCCGGCCGTCGCGGTCAGGCGAGCGCGAGCTCGGCGGGTGCGGTGACGGCGTCGGGGTCGCCCGCGTAGGAGGCGGCTTCGATCACGGCCGGGGGGGAGGCGGGGACGAACCCGGTGGGCGTCCACCTCCGCAGGGGCCGGGTCGAGGCGCGTACGGTGACCCGGGCGGATGCTCCGGCCGCCAGATCGACGGTGGCGAAGCCGAGCAGGACCCGCGTGGGGAAGTCGTCCGCGACCGCGTCGATGCCCGTGGGCCGTCCGTAGAGCTGCACGACGTGGCGGCCCGCGCGTGAGCCGGTGTTGGTCACGGTCACGACGCCGGTGAAGGAGTCGCCGTCGGGAGCGCTGAGAGTGAGGTCGCCGAGGGCGAAGCTCGTGTAGGACAGCCCGAACCCGAGGGGGAAGGCCGGCGCGTGGCCGTCCCGGTCCAGCAGCCGCTGGCCGAACCACTTGTCGTAGGTGATGGCGGTGGCGTCGCGGTCGAAGTACGGCAGGTGCTCCTCGGCGGCCGGGATCGAGTACGGCAGCCGTCCGGCGGCGTCGGCGTCGCCGAGCAGCACGTCGGCCAGGGCCCGGCCTCCCTCGCAGCCGGAGTACCAGGAGACCAGCACGGCGGGTACGGCGTCGCGCCACTCCTCGGTGATGACGGCCCCGGCGGTGACGATCACCACGACGGTGCGGGGGTTGGCCGCCGCCACGGCCCGGATGATGTCGGCGTCGACGGGCCGCAGCCGCAGACTCGGGCGGTCACCGCCGGCGCTTCCCCCGCTGATGGAGTCCACCGCGCCGGGCTCGGCCAGGAAGGACGCGAACGACTGCCCGGCGGGGTCGTCGCCGGGAGGCGGGAACAGCGCCAGCAGGCCGGGGTCGGCCAGCACGTCCCCGCCGACCCATTCGCCCTCGTCGGCGGCGGTGTAGCCGGCGACGACGACGGCGACGTCGGCCTGCGCGGCCGCGGCGGCGGCCGCCGCCGGGTCGTCGTCGGCCACATGGATGATCCGGGCCTGGGGAATCGCCTCGGTCAGGCCCCGCAAGGCGGTGACCACCTCAGGGGCGCGTACGTCGGAGGAGCCGTTGTCGCCGGTGTTGGCCACGTCCGCCAGGCGCCCGACGACCGCCAGGGAGGTGAGGGCGTCCCGATGCAGGGGAAGCAGGGGCGCGTCGCCGACCGGGTCGTTCTTGAGCAGCACCATGCCACGGGCGGCGACCTCGCGCGCCAGCGCGCGGTGCTCGGGGCTGAAGACCACGTCGAGCGGGGGCTCGGGCTCGGTGAGCGCGGCGTAGTGGCGCAGCTGGGTGCGCAGGACGCGGCGGGCCGCCCGGTCGACGTCGTCCCAGCTCGCCCGGCCCTCTTCCAGGTCGGCCGGCAGGTGCTGGGCACGCTGCTGGCGGAAGGGCTCCTCCACGTCCAGCCCGGCGCGCAGCGAGGCGGCGGCGTCGCGCAGGCCCCAGATGAAGTCGGAGACGGTGACGCCTTCGAAACCCCACATCCCGCGGAGCACGCCTTCCATCAGGTGCTCGTTCTGCCCGGCCCACTCGCCGTTGACCGAGTTGTAGGCGGTCATGACACCCGACACGCCCTCGTCCACGATTCGGCGGAAGTGCGCCAGGTAGACCTCGTGCAGGGCCGCGTCGTCGGCGGTGACGTCGACTTTGAAGCGAGCGTTCTCCATGCTGTTGAGCGCGAAGTGCTTGACGACGGCCATGGCGTTGCGCTGCACCCCCCGGGTCAGCGCCGCGCCGAACTCGCCGAGCAGGATCGGGTCCTCGCCGTACGTCTCCTGGACCCGGCCCCAGGCGGGGTGGCGGGGCAGGTTGACGCACACGCCGCCGAAGAAGTTGGCGCCCTGGGCGCGCAGCTCGCGCCCGATGGCGGTGCCGACGCGCTCCTCGAGGTCCACGTCCCAGGTGGCGCCGCGGGCCATGGAGACCGGGAACGCGGTCGACTTACCCATGACCACGCCGCGCGGGCCGTCGGAGAACAACAGGCCGGGGATGCCCAGCCGTTCGACCCGGCCCATCGGGATGGGGGTGAGGTTGTACCCGTTGGTCATCATGTCGGCCATGCCCGGCCAGAACTCCAGGTCCCCGTCGAGCAGCCACAGCCGTTCTTCCCGGGTCATCCGCGACAGCAGCTCGTCGGCCGCCTCGTCCACGGGCCGTCCGGCACGCACTGCGGCGACGGCGGCGGAGAAGGCGGTCGGAGAGGTGGTGGGAGAAGAGGGCGTCGACATGCGCACACAGCTCTCTGAACAGGCGCGGCAGGGCTGTCCACCACGCTATCTACCAAACGGTAGATAACCTAGGCTGGTACCGTGATCGAAATCAACCCCCGCCTCCGAGGAGCCAGGACGGCATGACCGCCTCACCGGGACGGCGCCGGCTGCCGCCCGCAGAACGCCGGGAGGAGATCCTCAAGGCGGCCACCGAGCTGATCGCCGCCTCCGGATTCAAGGGCGTCACGCTGGAGGCGTTCGCGGCGGCCTGCGGCATGACCAAGGCGGGGTTGCTGCATCACTTCCGCTCCCGGGAGGAACTGCTCATCGCGGTACTCGAACGCCGGGACACCCTCGACCTCACCAGCGTGGTCGACACACTGGAACCGGCGCCCGACGCGGCCGCCGCCCGTGCGGTCATGTCGGGATTCGTCCGCCGCAACCTCGCGCAGCGCTCGCTCGTGCAGCTGTACACGGTGCTGTCGGCCGAGGCGCTGGACCCCGCGCACCCCGCGCACGCCTACTTCCGGACGCGGCTCCACGAGGGCCGCGCCATGCTGGAGCGCTACCTGCTGGCCTGGCATCCCCATCCGGGTCCGGCGGCCGTGGACCTCCTCGCCTTCCTCGACGGCCTGCAGCTCAACTGGCTGCGTGACGACGGCATCGACTTCCTCGCCCAGTGGGAGGCCTTCGCCGACCGCTTCTTCGCCGCCTGACGTTCCCGGGGGCCGCCGGCACGTACGCGAGGGTGGCGGTTGTCGGTCGTAAAGGCGTGTAACCGCAGGTGGAAGGCGTTCGGCGACCTCCCGGAGTGGCGTAATCTCGCCGTTATCCAGGTATTCCTACCTGGAAGGTAGTCTTTGGCCTCATGGAGTTGGCGGACGCGAGACGGCGCCGGGCGGACAGGGCCCGCCAGGTCGCCGACCTGCTGCGGCGGGAGGTCGTGCACGGCGGTTTCGGCGGTGGTCACCTGCCGCTCGAGTCCGCCCTCGCCCGGGAGTTCGGGACCTCCCGCAACACGATCAGGGACGCCCTGGACCTGCTGCGCGACGAGGGCCTCATCGAGCGGTGCCCGGGCGTCGGCACCACGGTGGCCGCGGAGAAGTACCCGCACGGCCTGCACCGGCTGCTTGGCCTCGCCGAGACCCTCCGGGAGCACGGCGAGGTCACCAACGAGGTCCGCGCGATGGGGCTGATCCCGCCTCCGGCCGCCGTCCGGGGACGGCTCGGCCTGCCGCCGGGCGAGTCCGTCGTCTACGTGGAGCGGCTGCGCAGGCTCAACGGGCTGCCGCTCTCGCTCGACCTGACCTACCTCGTACGCGAGGTGGGGGAGCCGCTCTTCGACGCCGACCTCGTGCACAACGACGTGTTCGTGCTGCTGGAACGGGTCGCCGGCCAGCCGCTCGGCGTGGCGGAGCTGACGATCGAGGCCGTGAACGCCGACGCCCACACCGCGGCCGTCCTCGACGCGCCGCGCGGCGCGGCGCTGCTGATGGTCGAGCGCCTCACCCACCTGTCCGACGGCCGCCCGGTCGACCTGGAGTTCGTCAGGTTCCGCGGCGACCGCCTCACCATGCGCGGCCATCTCTGGAGGAACACCGATGACCCTGGTCAATAGCCGTGTCGACGTGCCCGTCACGATCGACGAGTCGCTGTGCATCGAGGGCTGCACGCTGTGCGTGGACGTGTGCCCGCTCGACTCGCTGGCCATCCACGAGGTCAGCGGCAAGGCGTATATGCACGTGGACGAGTGCTGGTACTGCGGCCCCTGCGCCGACCGGTGCCCCGCGGACGCGGTCACGGTGAACATCCCCTACCTGCTCCGATAGAAGGACACCTCCCATGCGTAAGCTCTTCGCCGCCGTGGCGCTGCTGGCCGCGGCCGGGTGCTCCGTGTCCGCGGGCGCCGACGACGGCAGGCAGACGGTCGTCGTCGGATACCAGTCGAAGACGATCAACACGGTGACGGCCGGGACGCTGCTGCGCGGCCTCGGCTACCTCGAAAAGCGCCTCGGCGACCGATACCGGGTCGAGTGGCAGGACTACGACACCGGCGCGCCGATCACCGCCAAGATGGTGGCCGGGAAGATCGACATCGGGTCGATGGGCGACTACCCGCTTCTCATCAACGCCTCCCGCACCCAGGGCGTGCCCTCCGCGCGGACCGAGCTCGTCTCGGTGACCGGCTACAACCTGCGCGGCGGGCTGAACTCGGTCGTCGTGCCTCCGTCGTCGGACGTGCGGACGCTCGCCGACCTGAAGGGGAAGAAGGTCTCGGCCAGCTCGGGGTCGGCCGGGCACGGCACGCTGGTCCAGGCGCTGGAGCGGGCCGGGCTCGACCCCGCGACGGACGTGGAGGTCGTGAACCAGCAGCCGCCGGTCGGTGCGTCCGCGCTGCAGTCGGGCAACGTGCAGGGATACGCCCAGTTCGTGGCCTGGCCGGGACTGCTCGTCTTCAAGAACCAGGCCAGGCTCGTGTACGACGGGTCGGCGCTCGGCGTGCCGACCTTCCACGGCGTCGTCGTACGGCAGGCGTACGCGAAGGAGCACCCCGACGTGCTCCAGGCGTTCCTCCAGGCGCAGATCGACGCGACGAACTACCTCCACGAGCATCCCGTGGAGGCCGCCGAGGCGGTCGCGAAGGCCACCGGCCTGCCGCCCGAGGTCGTCTACCTCTACAACGGCCGCGACGGCATCGCCTCGTTCGACGTCACCGTGAAGCCGCGACTGCTGGCCGCACTGCAGCACGACGAGAAGTACCTGAAGATCATCGGCACCGACTTCAAAGACGTCGACGTGACGAAGTTCGCGAACGACTCCTACATCAGGAAGGCGTACGGCGCCTCTTACGAGGCCGGCGTCGCGAGCACCGTCAACGCGGCGAGGATCACCGGGACCGACGAGGCCTGCGGGATCGCCGTGAGCGATCCGGCGAAGGCGGGCGAGCTCTGGCTCGCGGGGGAGGAGCGGCTTCGTCCCGCGGCCACCCCCACGTGCCTGCTGCGCCAGATCGCCGCCGCCACCTCGGGCGGCCGGGCCGTACGGGCCGCGTACGTGCCCGACGCGGTCACCGGGACGCACTGGTTCGCGGACAGGTCCGTCTGGGTGCGCGATCCCTCGGCGGACGAGAAGGAGCGGTTCAAGCCCTTCACCACGGGGGATGGCGCGCAGACTTACGTGAAGGAGCACCCCCGGGCGCGGATCGTCGGCTACGACGAGGCGTTGAAGGCCGCGGCGGGAGGTGCGTCGCGATGAGCACCCCGGCGTTGGACGCGACGCTCGGCCCCGGTGCCCCCGCCGTGGAAAGCGCGGACGCCGCCACGGCGACGGGCCGGACGAGAACGGCGGCCGGCCTGCGCAGGTGGGCGGTCAGGTTCGGCTCCCTGGCGGCCGTCGTCGCGCTGTGGCAGTGGCTGACGACCGCGGACGCCCGCGTCGGACTGCGGTTCGACCGGCTGCCCTCGCCGCCGAGGTCGCGGCGGAGTTCGGCCGGCAGCTCGGCACCCGGATCTACTACCTCGACCTGGCCCAGAGCATGATCCGCATCCTCACCGGGTTCGCGCTGGCGGCCGTGGCCGGCATCGCCCTGGGCGTCCTGGTCGCCCGGTCCCGGTGGGCCGGTGACCTGCTGCTGCCGCCCGTCGAGGTCGTCCGGCCGATCCCGGCGATCGCCCTCGTCCCGATAGCGATCCTGGTGTTCCCCACCGACGAGCAGGGCATCGTGTTCATCACGTTCGCCGCGGCGTTCTTCCCGATCATGGTGAGCACGCGGCACGCCGTACGGGCGCTGCCGACGCTGTGGGAGGACGCGGTCCGCACGATGGGCGGCGGGCGCGCGCACGTGCTGTGGAACGTCGTCCTCCCGGGCACGCTGCCGGGCGTCTTCGGCGGGCTGTCCGTCGGCATGGGCGTCGCCTGGATCTGCGTGATCTCCGCCGAGATGATCTCCGGGGAGTTCGGCGTCGGCTACCGCACCTGGCACGCCTACACGGTGGTCGACTACCCGGCGGTGCTCGTCGGCATGGCGTCGATCGGCGTGCTCGGCTGGGTCGCCTCGGCCTCCGTCGAACTGCTCGGCCGGCGTCTCACCCGCTGGCTGCCTCGTGCGGGCGAGAGCGCGGAAGGGGACATCCGATGAGCGCCCCGGCCGCGCCCGCCCTGGAGACAGGGCTCGCCATCCGCCTGGAGGGCGTGTCCCTCGGCTACGGGCGGCACGCCGTGCTGGAGGACCTGCGCCTCGACGTCGCCCCCGGCGAGGTCCTGGTCATCGTCGGCCCGTCCGGATCGGGCAAGTCGACCGTCCTGCGGGCGATCGCCGGACTGCTGGCGCCGCGCGCGGGCCGGGTCCTGGCCCAGGGCGTCCCGGTCACCGGGCCCTCGCCCGACCGCGCGATGGTCTTCCAGGACGACGCGCTGCTGCCCTGGCGCACGGTCCTGCGCAACGTCGAGCTGCCGCTGCGCATCCGCGGCGTGCCGAGGCGCGAGCGCAGGGCGGCCGCCGAGAGCTGGATCGCCCGCGTCGGCCTCGCCGGTTGCGAGGACCGGCTGCCCCGGGAGCTGTCCGGCGGCATGCGGCAGCGGGTGCAGCTCGCCAGGTCCCTGGCGGGCGCGCCGCGCGCCGTGCTCATGGACGAGCCCTTCGGCGCCCTGGACGCGCAGACCCGGGCCGGGATGCAGCGCCTGCTGCTGGACGTGCTCCGCGACACCCTCGCCACGGTCGTCTTCGTCACCCACGACGTGGACGAGGCGCTGCTGCTCGCCGACCGGGTCGTCGTGCTCGGGCATCGCGGCGGACACGGCGGCATAGGACGCGTCCTGCGCGTGCCGGACCCGCGCACCCCCGACATCGACCGCGCCGGGCTGCGCGCCCGCATCATCGAGGAGCTGTGAATGGACATCCCTGCCCCGGCGGACCGTACGCATCTTGAATGCCAGGTCCTGGTGGTCGGCGGCGGCACCGCCGGGACCATGGCCGCGATCACGGCCGCCGAACGCGGCGCCGACGTGATCCTGCTGGAGAAGGCGCACGTACGGCACAGCGGCGCGCTGGCGATGGGCATGGACGGCGTGAACAACGCGGTCATCCCCGGCAAGGCCACCCCCGAGGACTACGTCGCCGAGATCACCAGGGCCAACGACGGGGTGGTCAACCAGCGCACGGTCTACCAGACGGCCACGCGCGGCTACGACATGGTGCGGCGGCTGGAGCGCTACGGCGTGAAGTTCGAGAAGAACGAGCACGGAGAGTACGCGGTGCGCCGGGTCCACCGCTCGGGCAGCTACGTCCTGCCCATGCCGGAGGGCAAGGACGTCAAGAAGGTGCTCTACCGCGTGCTGCGCCGCCGCGACATCCGCGAGAAGGTGCGCATCGAGAACCGGGTGATGCCGGTCCGCGTGCTGACCAGCGGGGGCCGGGCCGTCGGCGTCGCCGGGTTCGACACCCGTTCTGGCGGGTTCGTCACGGTCGCCGCCGGTGCGGTGATCCTCGCCACCGGCGCCTGCGGACGGCTCGGCCTGCCCGCAAGCGGCTACCTCTACGGCACGTACGAGAACCCGACCAACGCCGGGGACGGATACTCGATGGCCTACCACGCGGGCGCGGAGCTCAGCGGCATCGAGTGCTTTCAGATCAACCCGCTGATCAAGGACTACAACGGCCCGGCCTGCGCGTACGTCGCCAACCCGTTCGGCGGCTACCAGGTCAACGCCGAGGGGGAGCGGTTCGTCGACTGCGACTACTGGTCGGGCCAGATGATGGCCGAGGTGGCCGGGGAGATCGCGTCGGCCCGCGGCCCGATCTACCTCAAGGTCAGCCACCTGCCGGACGAGACGCTCACCGCGCTCGAGAACATCCTGCACACCACCGAGCGCCCCACCCGGGGCACCTTCCACGCGGGACGCGGGCACGACTACCGCACCCACGACGTCGAGATGCACATCTCCGAGATCGGCCTGTGCGGCGGCCACTCGGCCTCGGGCGTCTGGGTGGACGAGAACGGCGCCACCACGGTCCCCGGCCTGTACGCCGCGGGCGACCTGGCCTGCGTGCCGCACAACTACATGATCGGGGCGTTCGTGTTCGGCGACCTCGCCGGCGCCCACGCCGCCGAGCACCACCGCACGCCGGACGGCCTGCCGGAGGACCAGATCGCCGACGCGCACGAGCTGATCTACCGCCCGCTGCGCAACCCCGACGGCCCGCCGCAGCAGCAGGTCGAGTACAAGCTGCGCCGGTTCGTCAACGACTACGTCGCCCCGCCGAAGACCGCCAGGAAGCTGGACATCGCGCTGGAGACGTTCGACCGGATGCGCGACGAGATCGCGGGCATGGGCGCGAGGACTCCGCACGAGCTGATGCGCTGCGCCGAGGTGACGTTCATCAGGGACTGCGCCGAGATGGCCGCCAGGTCCTCGCTGATCCGCACCGAGAGCAGGTGGGGTCTCTACCACGACCGCGCCGACCTGCCCCGCCGGGACGACGACGAGTGGCTCTACCACCTCAACCTGCGCAAGAACGCCGCCGGGGCGATGGAGTTCGTCAAGCGCCCGGTCGAGCCCTACCTCGTGCCCGTCGAGGGCTTCGCCCCCCGCCCGGCCGAGCCCGTCCTGCTCGGCGCGTACGGCACGGCGGGCCCGGCGCGGCGCAGGGCGGGCGGGCGGCTCGCGGTAGAGGCGATCGGGCGCTCGCCCCGCATCCTCGAACTGCTGCGGCTCGCCGACGGCGAGCCCGCGCTGGACCAGATCACCCCCTACCTGGCGGAGGCCGACCCCAAGGTCCGCAGGGCGGCCGTCGCGACGCTGACCGAGACCGCGCCCCGGGGTGTGGAGACCGCGCTGACCCGGGCCCTCGCCGACCCGCACGGCACGGTGCGGCGGGCGGCGGCCACCGGCCTGCGCGAACTCGTCGAGGTGCTGCCCGCGACCGCCGAGTTCGGCGCGTCGCTCCGCGCCGTCGCGGGCTACCCGGAAGCGGGCCAGGCGAGAGAGGGCCAGGGTGGAAAGGGCCAGGGCGGAGCGGGGGACCCGGTCGTCCGTGCGGCCGTCCTGGACGTCCTGCGGGCGCTGCGCCTCGGTGACGCCGCGTTGTTCGAGGCGGCGCTCGCCGACGCCGACACCCGGGTGCGGATCGAGGCGGTCAGGGGCCTGGTCGCGCTCGACGACGCGGAGCGGGTGGCGCTGGCCGCCGGCGACCGGGACCGCGAGGTGCGCGTATGGGCGGCCAGAGGGCTCGGCGTCATCGGCCTGCCGGACGGCGCCCCCGCCGTCGCGCGCCTCGCCGCTGATCCCGACCCGCTCGTCCGGGCGGCGGCCCTGGAGGCGTTCGCCGGGCTCGGCCCGGCTGTCCACCAGCAGCCGGGCTTCGCGGAGACGGCCGTACGGGCCCTGGCGGATCCGGCCTGGCAGGTGCGGGTGGGGGCGGCGCGCGGACTGGCCGCCGCCGACCCGGCCCTGGTGGTGGAACCGCTGGTGACGGCGCTGGCCGACCCGCACCTCGACGTGCGCAAGGCCGCGGTGCTCTCGCTGTCCGGATGGGCGGCGCGGCCGGAGGTCGCCGCGGCCCTGCACGGCGCTCTCGGCGACTCCGACGCCGACGTCCGGGCCTACGCCCGCAGGGCGTTGGACGCCGCGCGGGCCGAGGCGGCCGAAGGCTTGAGCACGGTCCCGGCTGGGGCCCGGGCATGAGCGAGCGGAGCGAGCGAATCAGTGGACACAGTGGGTTGAGCGCGCCAGGCACGTCTCCGGACCCTTTCCCCGGGGACACGCACTGGTACGACCTGCCGGACGACGATGCGGCGCAGGAGGAGGACGGGGGCGGCGTGTTCACGTGGTTGGGCCGGGGGCTCAGGCGACGGTGAAACCGCTGAACAGGACCGTGGCGAGCCCCAGGGCCAGCAGCACGTTGGCCACGGTGGCGGCGGCGAAGACGGCGACCGGACGCCAGCCCGCCTCCCGGAGCGAGGCCACCCGGAACTCCAGGCCGATGCTGACGAAGGCCAGGATGAGGAACCAGGTGCGCAGGTCGTTGGCGACGCCGACGACCGCCTTGCCCTCGGCCGCGCCGACCGTGGTGAGATACCACGTGGTCACCACCGAGGCCGCCACGAAGCCGAGCACGAACTTCGGGAACCGCCGCCACAACTCGCTCGCGCCCGGCCGCTCGGCGCCGGGGCGGCGCTCGATCCGGAAGGCGAACCAGGCGGTCAGCGCGACCACCACGACGCCGATCAGGGCGTTCTGCGTGACCTTGACGATGGTAGCGACGGCCAGCGCGTTCTCGCCCGCGAGCGTGCCGGCCGCGGTCACCGCCGCCGTGGTGTCGATGTTGCCGCCGATCCAGGCGCCCGCGACCTCCGGGCTCAGCCCCAGGGCGGAGGCCAGCGCCGGGAGGACGAAGATGGACGGCAGGGCGAACGCGATCACCAGGCTCGCGCTGTAGGCGAGTTGTTCACGCCTGGCCTGTACGGCTCCCGCCGCCGCGATGGCGGCGCTGACGCCGCAGATGGACACCGCGGCCGACAGCAGCGCCCGCAGCCTGTCGTCCAGCCCGAGCCGGCCGCCGAGCCACCAGGTGAACAGGAACACCGCGCTGATCAGCACGATGCCCTGGACGATCGCGGGACCGGCCGCCGTGACGATCACCTTCAGGTTGATCGACGCGCCGAGCAGCACGAGGCCGGTCTTGATGAAGAACTCGGTGCGGAAGCCGGCGGCCAGGCGGTCGCGCAGCCCGGTCGCGGTGAGCACCGCGTTGCCCAGCAGGCCGAGTGCGATCGCGTAGACGGGGTACTCGATCGCCTTGGCCAGGTCGGAGCCCGCGAACCACTCGGGCACGCCCTTCTCCAGGGCCCTGGTGCCGGCGGCGAGGACGAGGACGGTGAGGACGCCCAGGGCGGGCCACTGCCACGCCGTGGCCCTCGTTGCGGTGGGCACGGCCGCTTCGCCGCTCATCACGGCACCAGCCCCGTCGGGATCACGCCGGTGATGACCAGCGCGAGGAGGACGAGGCCGACGATGGTGGCGGCCCAGTCCTCGTTGATCGCGGCACGGGTGTGCTCGCCGACGGTCGGGGGGTGTTCGTTGCTCACGCCGGACGCCTTTCTCGGGAGTGCGGGTGTTCGGCTCGACTGTGGGACCGCAATACCCATCAAGTCAATAGGGAATAGAGGGAAAGCCTGGGTGCCGACGGTCAGGCTGCGGTTACGGAAGAGCCGGAGTAGATACTTGCTATTACCTACCAGGTTTGTGGGATAGTAGCTCCATGGGCCCGGACCCGATCCGCTCATCCGGTGAGCGCGCAGAGACCCCGCTGACGGCCGCCATCATGGCGGGACGGTGGATCCGTACGGCCGCCGTCGACGACGAGAGCGGCAGGCGATGGCGGGCCAACCCCGATCCGCACGGCCGGCCGGCGATGCCCGGGGGACCCGCGTCCCTCCATTCGGGGGCGGCCGGGATCGTGCTGTTCTTCCTGGAGCTCGCCGCCGGGACCGGGCACGAGGCCTACCTCGAGGACGCCCGCGCGGGGGCCCGCTACCTCGCGTCGACGTGGCAGGGGCAGTCCGACGTGTCGCTCCACCACGGCCTCGCGGGTGTCGTCCTCGCGCTGACCGAGGCCGGCTGGGCGCTCGGTGAGGAGCGTTTCGAGAGCGCCGCCGTCGCGGTCGCCGACAGGATCGTCAGGAGCGCCCGCGCGTTCGACGACGGCGGCATCGGCTGGTCGGGGGATCCCACGCTGCGTGGTGACGGCGGCGTGGTGCTGGGGCTGCTGCGCGCCGCGGCGGCGCTCGGCGTGCCGGCCTACGAGGAGATGGCTGTCGAGGCGGGACGGCGGATCGCGCGCCTGTCCGCGCCCCGGGAGCGGCCCGCGGCCTGCCCGGCCCTGTCCGCGGAGGCGACACCGCCCACCTTCCTGGCCGGGACCGCCGGGACCGCCTTCCTCCTCGCCCGCCTGTACGGCGCGACGGGCGAGGAAGCCTTCCTCGACGCGGCACGCCGGGGCGCGGGCCTCGTCCGGGCCGCGGGCGTCCTGGCCGGCCGGAGCGCGATGGTCACCGACCACCTGGGCTACTGCTCGGGCTCCGCCGGGATCGCGCGCATGTTCTACGAGCTGTATCGGGTGACCGGCGACGGCGACGACCTGGAGTGGGTGAAGCGGCTGGCGGGGGGCGTCAAGGAGTCCGGCGCGCCGTTCCGGCAGACCGCGGGGCTGTGGAACGTCGCCTGCCAGTGCTGCGGCACCGCCGGGCTGATCGAGCTGTACGTGGGGCTGTGGGCGGCGACGGGGGAGCAGGAACACCTGGAGTTCGCCCGCAGGCTCGCCGACCACCTGATCGGCCGGGCGACCGGCTACGACGGCAGGGGATACCGCTGGTATCAGGCGTACCGGCGGCACCGGCCCGGAGAGGTGTCGGCCGACACCGGCTACCTGACCGGGGCGGCGGGGATAGGGGCGGCCCTGCTGCACCTGGACGCGGCGGGGCAGGCGGACCGGCCGCGCCGCGTGATCCTGCTGCCCGACAACCCCTTCCCGCCCATCCCCACTGCCGGCCGTCGCCCTGCGGAGGCCGGCCGGCTGACAGCGGCAGGTGAGGAGGCCCATGACTTTCACAGAGGACGGTCTCGGAGCGCGGCGTACGGCCCCGGAGGCGGAATCCCCGCCCGGCATCCGCAAGCCGCTGCCGCCCCGCCTGTTCGCCGTGCACGGCACGAACGCGGAGACCCGCTGGGAGGCGCTGCGAGGCGAGGACTACCTGACGCCGGACGACCTCTTCTTCGTCCGCAACCACACGGCGACACCGCTGATCGACGCGGCCACCTGGCGGCTCACGCTGTGGGGCGGCGGGCTCGACGGCGGGCCGGTCGCGTTCACCTACCGGGACCTCCTCGGCATGCCGGCCGAGACCGTGACCGCGTTCATCGAGTGCGCGGGCAACGGACGTCGCCTGTACGGCGAGCAGCAGAACCAGGAGGTGTCCGGCACCCCCTGGCGGCTGGGCGCGGTGGGGGTGGCGCGCTGGCGGGGCGTGCGCCTCGCGACGCTCCTGGAGAGGGCGGGGATGAGCGGCAGGGCCGTCGCGCTGATGCCGCGCGGGCTCGACGCCGATTACGTCGAGGCGGGGGAGAACCTGGGGAGGGTGCGGCGCCCGCTTCCCGTGGCCAAGGCGCTGGACGACGTGCTGGTGGCCTACGAGATGAACGGGCGGCCGCTGCCGCCCGACCACGGTCATCCGGCGCGCCTGGTGGTGCCGGGCTGGGTGGGCGCCGCCTCGATCAAGTGGCTGGGGGACATCGAGGTGTCGGCGGAGCCGCTGGAGTCGCCGTGGAGCACGCGGCTGTACCGGATGCACGGCCCCGGTCACCCGCCCGGGGGCGGCCCGCCGCTGACCCGGGTGGGGGTGAAGAGCGCCTTCGAACTGCCCTGGCCGGCTCGCCTGGAGGCGGGGCGCGAGCACCTGCTGCGCGGCCGGTCGTGGTCGGGCGGCGGGCGCGTGGTCCGGGTCGAGGTCAGCGACGACGGGGGCGTGTCGTGGCGGCCGGCCCGTCTGCGCGACGACCGGCACCCGCGCGGCTGGGTCCGCTGGACCTTTCCCTGGACCCCGCGCGATGCGGGGAACGTCCGGTTGCTCGCCCGGGCCGCCGACGAGACGGGCGCCGTGCAGCCCGATCGGGCGGCGTACAACGCCCTCGGCTACGGCTTCGACGCGGTGGTGCGCCACCCCGTCGTCGTCACCTGACCCGGTCGCGGTGATGTGGTGGATCCTCTCAACGGTCGGCAGAGGTGAGGGCGTCCGATGTCAGGGGTGATGCGTCCTGCTGCGGATGCCTGCGGCGCCGCTGATAGCAGATCGTGGCGGTGGCGAGCGCGGCGCCCCAGATCGGCCAGAAGCACTCCGGCAGCCAGGCGCCCCATTCATCCAGCGCGAACCGGCCCGCGATCGACCATCGGATGTAGGTGAGCCCGGCCACGGTGATGATGATCGAGACGAACCCGGCCGGGATGACCGCCAGCGACGGTGGCACCCGCCTGCCCCGCAGACCGGGGATCCAGCGCGGGAAGACCTCGCCCCACCGCTGGTTCAGCCCGAGGGTGAGCACGCCTCCGAGCGCCCCGAAGGTCGCCAGATAGGCCCCCAGCAGCCACAGGCCGTCCTCGCCCTCGGCCAGGAACTCCTTGCTCACACCGAGAGGGATGCCCAGCGCCCACGCCCACCGGGTGGCGCAGTACACCAGGGGAACCGCGACCGCCACGTACACCGCGATGCGTCCGCGCTCCGGAGTGAACCAACTCCCGCGCTGCTGGCCGCGTGTGTAGGCCAGCGCCGCGGCGGCCAGCAGCAGGCCGCCCAGCACGCACACGAGCTGGTTGAGCACCGGCCAGGGCCAGGCGTCGGCGAAGGTGGCGCCGCCCAGCCCCCAGCCGAATACGGGGGCGACCAGCAACAGCGGCGTGTAGGCGACGCCCATCATCAGCCGGGAGTCGGGGATCACCAGGACCAGGAACGCGGCAATCGTCCAGGCCGGCCACAACGGCGCACGGCGGGCGCTCCTTCGGGTCAGCGCCAGCGCCGTCACCGCGGTGAACAGCGAAAAGGCGGCGATCCACCAACCGAAGCGCGGTGTCGTGCCGGCCAGGATCGACAGCGCTCCGTCGGGGTCGGGATCGGAGGCGCCCCAGGGGAAGCCGGGCATGCCCAGCGCCCACGCGGCGCCGAGCACACCGTAGGCCAGCGCCCACAGCGCCGCCGCGTGCCCCTGCCGGCCAGAGAGGAATGTTTTCATGGGATCAACCTCCCGGCGCGGCCGGGCGGTGAGCCAGATGTCGTTCGGCACTCTTCCGGGCAGAACCGGTGCCGTTCGGCACTCCTCGGCGCGGCCCAGTCTGCGCGTATCGTCACTGGGTGACCGTGATGTGGGGTGTTGCCCTGGTGCCGATGGTGATTGCCGTCGCGGGGGCCGTGACGGGGGTGTTCCTGCCGCGGTTCCGTTCGCGTCTGTCCTCGTCGGCGTCGCTCGCGGCGATCGTGTCGGTGGCCGCCACGCTGGCTCAGTCGGCCGGCGTGGCACGGCCGGGGCCCGGCTCCGGCGTGCTGGGCATGGTCGAGAGCGCGGCGCTGATGGTGCTGGTCGCCCTGGTCATCCGATATGCGCCAGTTCGGCGGGCCATGGTGTCGGCGCCGATCGCGGGCCTGGCCGCGTCCGTCTGGTTGCTGCGCGTGTTCGCGCCCGTCTCGCCTCTGGAGGGGGTCGGCGCGTGCGCGTTCTGGGGTCTGGGCGCGCTGCTGGCCGCCGCTGTCGGCGGCTACCTGCGGTTCCTCGATGCACGGCAGGAGCGCGCTGTGGCCGACGCTCGTCTGGCCCTGCGGCTGCGGCTCGCCGGGGATCTGCACGATTATCTGGCGCACGACATCAGCGAGATGGTGGCGCACGCTCAGGCCGGCCGCGTCGCGGGCGATCCGCGGCAGGCGCTCGAGCGCGTCGAGGGCGCGGGCCGGCGGGCCCTGTCCATGCTGGACCGGACGCTGGACATGCTGCACCACGACCGGCCTCTTGCCCCCGGCGGCGACCTGGGCGGGATCCGCGAGGCGGCGGAACGGTTCTCCGCCGCCGGCCCGGCGCGGGTCGACCTGCGCATGGATCCGGCCGCGGCGGCTTCGCCGGACATCGCGGCACTGGCCTACCGGATCGTGATCGAAGGAATGACCAACATCAGGCGGCACGCCCCGCAGGCCAGACGGGTGGACCTGAGCGTCAGCGCCTCGTCCGGCATTCTGGAGGTCACGATGACCAACGACGGCGTCGTCCGCGCCCCGGGCCCCCGGCGTGGCGGCACCGGCCTGCCCGCCCTCGCCGCGCTCGTTCAGGCCCGGGGCGGTGAGCTGATCGCGGAGACCGTACCCGAGGGGTGGTCGCTGACCGCCCGCCTGCCGCTGGCACAATCCCCGGAGTGGTCACCCGCATCCTGATCGCCGACGACCAGGAAGGCATCCGCAGCGCCTTCCGCCTGATCCTCGACGCCCAGCCCGACATGACCGTGGTGGCCGAAGCGGCCGACGGGCGCACCGCGATCGACACCGCCAGAACGGTCAAGCCCGACGTGGTGCTCGCCGACATCCGCATGCCGGGAACCGACGGCATCGAGGTCACCCGCGCCCTGGCCGGCACCGGCATCCACGTCGTGGTCGTCACCACCTTCGGGCTGGACGAGTACGTCGATGCCGCGCTCCGGCACGGCGCCGCCGGGTTCATACTCAAACGCTCCGGCCCCACGCTGCTCATCGAGGCGATCCGGGCCGCGATGAACGGCGACGTGCTCATCAGCCCGCAGCTCACCGTCCGGCTGCTGCGTCAGCGCGAACAGCCTCGGGAGACCTCCACCGTGGTCCTCACGGAGAGAGAGGACGAGATCGTGGCTCGGGTCGCGCAGGGCAGGACCAACGCCGAGATCGCCGCTGAGCTCTTCTTGTCTCCGGGCACCGTCAAGAACCACGTCGCCTCCATCCAGCGCAAGGTCGGCGCCGGGAACCGCGTCGCGATCGCCGCGTGGGCATGGGCGACCGGCAGGGTGGAGCCCTGATCGCGCCACGGACAGGGGGATTTTCCTGCAAAGCTAGTAGGAAATATTGACATTTCGCTCAGGTGATCGTACGTTCGGTGGTATGAGCCAGGGCGTTCGTCTGACCCGGCGTTCGAGCGTGGACTACGGCCACGTCGCCAGCGCGCAGTGTCGTTGATTGTGAATCTTCCGTCGTCATCGTGCCGATGAGGGCCGGCCGGGAGCATCGGCCGCCCTCCTCGCGAGCCGTGCGTGATCGTGTCACGCACGGTCCCGCCTCCATCCGAATCCCTGATCCCGCGTGTCGTGGTGCCCGCGGCGGGCGGAATCGACCTTGAGAGCAGCCGCGACCTTCCGGAGGTTTGCCATGACGGAGACTCTGCTCGGCCCCGGCCTCGACGCCGACGACTACAAGCGCGGGCTGGACGCCGACGGCTACAAGCGCGCCCTCGCGGTGCACGCGGCGGGAGTCGTCGTGATCACCGCGGAGAGCGGGGGAGTGCCGGTGGGGTTGACCGCCACCTCGTTCTCCTCCGTCAGCCTGGACCCGCCCCTCGTCTCCTTCTACGTGGACCAGGCGTCCACCACCTGGCCGTCGCTGCGCGCGGCGGACCACTTCGCCGTCAACGTCCTGGCCAGCGACCAGGCCGATGTCGCCGCCCGGTTCGCCCGCAAGGGCGTCGACCGGTTCGCCGAGCCCACCCGGTGGCGTCCGGGACCGCTCGGGGCGCCGCTGCTCGAGGACGTCTCCGCGCACCTGATCTGCCTGCCGTACGAGCGGGTCGGCGTGGGCGACCACGTCCTCGTCGTGGGGCTGGTCACCCAGGCCGAGGTGCGCGGGCCGGGGCGTCCGCTGCTGTACCACCAGGGCCGCTTCGGCCGGTTCATCGCCCACCCGTGATCCCGCTCCGCACGAACATCCGTCCCGATCTGGAGGACCGTCTGTTGACCACTCGTAAGCTCTTCTACGCGGAGACCGGACGCTCCGAGCGGCACGAGGCGGTGGCCTCGTGAGCTCTCTCGTGGTGCTGGTCGGCAATCCGCGCGGCGGTTCCCGGACCCACCTCGCGGCCGTGGCGGCGGCCGAGGCGGTGGGGCGCCGGATCGGGCACGAGGCGCCGCCCGAGGTCGTGGACCTGTCCGCGATCGGGCCGCACCTGTTCACCCCCGGCCCTTCGCCGACCGTGGAGGTGGCGCTGGAACTGGTCGCCGGAGCGCAGGTGCTCGTGGTGGCCAGCCCCACCTACAAGGCCACCTACACCGGGCTGCTCAAGGCGTTCCTCGACCGCCTCCCCGGCGGCGCGCTGACCGGGACGGTGGCGCTGCCGCTGCTGGTCATGGGCTCCCCCCGGCACGCGCTGGCCGTCGAGCTGCACCTGCGTCCCGTGCTGGTCGAGCTCGGCGCGCTCGTGCCCAGCCCCGGGCTGGCGCTGCTCGAGGCCGAGATCCCCGACCTCGACCGGGTCCTCACCGACTGGACCGATCGCGTCGCCGCGCAGGTGGCCGCGGCGCTGGAGAGGCGGGCGACCGCGTGACGACCACCCACGCTCCCGTTTACGCGAGCCCCGCCGACGTCGCCGCCTTCGGCCCTTACGGGCCGGGCAGGACCGACCGGCCGGGACCCCTCTACCCCTTCCAGGGCCGGATCACCGCCGACGGTTCCGGCGGCCACCCCGCCGAGCCCGGCCGCTACCACCTGTACGCCGCGTACGTGTGCCCGTGGGCGCAGCGGGCGGCCATCGTGCGCGACCTGGCCGGGCTGAAGGACGTCGTCTCGCTGTCGTACGTCGACGACGAGCGTGACGCGCGCGGCTGGGCGTTCCGGGAGCGGCGCGGTCCCGACCCGGTGAACGGCTTCGCGCTCCTCGCCGAGGCGTACGACGCCACCGAGCCCGGCTATCCCGGCCACATCTCGGTGCCGGTGCTGTGGGACCGGCGGACGAACCGGATCGTGAGCAACAACTACCCCGACATCCCGGTCGACCTCGGCACCCGGTTCGCCGAGTGGGCCGACTCGGGCCTGGACCTCTATCCGGAGGACCTGCGCGACGAGATCGAGGCCCTGGACGAGGAGATCGCCCGCGACCTCGCCCACGGCGTGCACGGGGTGGCCAGGGCCGCCACGCAGGAGGAGTACGAGCGGCGGCGCGGCGAGGTGCTCGCCGCGCTCGACCGCCTCGACGCCCGCCTGGCCGACCGGCGTTACCTGTTCGGGGACCGCCTCACCGAGTCCGACGTGCAGCTCTGGGTGGTCCTGGTCAGGTATGACCTGCTGCACAACCCGCTCGCCGGGATCGGCGAACGGCCGCTGACGGACTATCCCAACCTGTGGCCGTACGCGCGCGACCTCTACCGGCTCCCGGCGTTCCGGGAGACGACCGACTTCGCCGCCCTACGGCTCACCACCCGGCCCGCCTACCGGGGCGACGGGCCGGTGCGGATCGCGGTCGAGCCCCGGGAGGCCGACTGGGACGAGCCGCACGGGCGCGGCGCCGACCGGGCAGGGCAGGTGACCGCCCGCCGCGACGCGGCCGCCGGCGGGTCTTAATGAGGTGCGGCGGATAAGCGGGTTTTGCGAGTCTGGGACGCATGCAGGCGACCCTGACCGTGACTCCCGCGCAGCTTCCTGAGGTGCTGCTGCACGTCGCCGTCGTGCGCCCGGTGTTCCTGTGGGGTGCGCCGGGCATCGGCAAGAGCTCCCTCGTCCGCGCGTTCGCCGACTCCCTCGGCCTCGACTGCGTGACGCTCCTCGGCACGCAGCTCGCTCCGGAGGACCTCATCGGCGTGCCGCAGATCGTCGGGGACCGCAGCCGGTTCGCCCCGCCGGAGACGATCGCGAGGCAGGAGCCCTACTGCCTGTTCCTGGACGAGCTCAACGCCTCCTCCCCGGAGGTCCAGAAGGCGTTCTACTCGCTGATCCTCGACCGGCGCATCGGCACGTACGAGCTGCCTGCGGGGTCGGTGGTGATCGGCGCGGGAAACCGGGCGACCGACAACGCGCTCGCGAGGCCCATGCCGTCCGCGCTGGTCAACCGCATGATCCACGTCCATCTGCGGGCCTCGGCCGACGACTGGCTGAGCTGGGCGGCCACGAGCGGCATCCACCCCTGGATCGTCGACTACCTCGTCCAGCGCCCCGACCACCTGTGGAGCGCGCCGCCCAAGACGGAGGAGCCGTTCTCCACGCCGCGCGGCTGGCACATGCTGTCCGACGCCATGCACTCCTACGGTGAGGGGCTGGACGACGAGACGCTGGGCATGCTGGCCTACGGCACGCTGACCGCCGCGCACGCCTCGGCCTTCCGCGCGTACGTGAAGACGGTGCGGCACGCGTACGACCTCGACGCCGTGATCAAGGGGGACGCGGGGTGGCCGCGCCGGCCCGAGGACCGCGACCTGCTGTACTTCCTGTCCGAGACCTTCCGGGCCCGGCTGGTCAAGGAGCTGCCGCAGTCGAAGGAGCACGCCTCGCCCGCCGGCCGGCAGCTCGCCTTCCGGGCCAAGAACCTGCTCGTCGAGCTGGCGGGGATCTCGCTCGAATGCGCGCAGCTCGTCATCGCGGCGGGCGACGACGGCGCGCCGGTGCTGCCGTCGTGGTTCCTGGTCGAGGTCGGCCGCGACCTGCCGCGCCTGGCCGCGGCCCGCACCTGAGGCGGCGGGGGAGCCGACGTGCCGCGCAAGAAGCAGAAGAAGGCCGACCCCTGGCGCGACGCCGTGCTCAAGGGCTGGGAGGAGGTACGCTCCCACCCGCTGTTCCGCCACCTCGGGGGCTACCTGTACGCGGAGGACGAGCACGTGCTGCCCCACGACCGGTGGGCCTACATCACGCCGGACGGCGGCGTGCACCACCACCCCAGAAGGCGCGCCGAGGCGGGCGAATGGGCGTGGGTGTTCGCGCACTGCCTGCTGCACGCGGGATTCGGGCACCTGGACCCGCGCAACGCCCTGCCCGAGGACCTGGACAAGGAGCACACCCCTCGGTGGGAGCAGCCGCGGCGCGCTCCCCGTCACCCGTACCTGGCCGCGTGCTGTCTGAGCGTGGACAGGTTCCTCGCCACCCTCAAGATCGGCACGGCGCCGGAGCCGCGGCCGCAGGTCTTCCCGCCGGAGGACGAACGGACGCTGGCCGGTCTGTGGCGCACGTCCGGGGTGCCCGCCGAGTTCGACGTGCCGGCCTTCCCGGATTTCTTCGCCGGCACGGTCGAGACGGCCAAGGCCCACGACTACGAGGAGGCGTTCGCGCTCGGGGGTCGCGCCGCGGCGGCGACGGCGATCGAGGTGGCCGGAGGCGCGCGCGACTCCGTCCGGAGCGCGGTGAAGAAGCCGTGGGACCACGCGCTCGGCTGGTTCGTGTCGTCGTACCCGCTGCTGGGGGCGCTGGCGGCGGGCATGACGATCGTGGCGGACGCCGATCTCGCCCGGGGCTGGGACATCTCGGTGGCCGCGGTCAACGCCGAGGCGGCCGAGATCTACGTCAACCCGCTGGTCTCGATGACCGCCGAGGAGTGGCGGTTCGTGCTGGCCCACGAGATGCTCCACGCCGCGCTGCGGCACGGTGAGCGTACGGGCTGGCGGGAGCCGTACCTGTGGAACGTCGCCTGCGACTACGTGGTCAACGGCTGGCTGGTCGAGATGGGCGTGGGGGAGATGCCCGAAGGGCTCCTCCACGATCCGGACCTGCGCGGGCTGTCCTGCGAGGCGGTCTACGACCGGGTCGCCCGCGACCTGCGCCGTCTGCGCAAGCTCGCGACGCTGCGCGGGCGCGGCCTGGGCGACGTGCTCGGGCAGCCGCTGCCGCGTCCCGGCGCGCCCGGACGCTACGTGGACCTGGACGAGTACTACCGCAACGCCCTCGTCACCGGCCTCGCCTACCACCACAGCGGGGGCAGAGGCACCCTGCCGGCCGGCCTCGAGCAGGAGATCCGGGCCCTGGACCACCCGCCGCTGCCCTGGGACGCGGCGCTCGCGCGCTGGTTCGAGGAGCACGTCCCGGCCGTCGAACGGCGCAGGTCCTACGCCCAGGCCTCCCGCCGCCAGTCCGCGACGCCGGACATCCCCCGTCCGGGGTGGCTGCGGCCGGAGGAGATGGTGCGCCGGGCCACGTTCGGGGTCGTGCTCGACACGTCGGGATCCATGAACACCCGGCTCCTGGGCAAGGCGCTCGGCGCCATCGCGTCGTACGCGACCGCGCGCGACGTGCCGCGCGCCCGGGTCGTGTTCTGCGACGCCGTCGCCTACGACGCGGGATACCTGCCGGTGGAGGACGTCGCGAGCAGGGTCCGCGTGCGGGGACGCGGCGGGACGATCCTCCAGCCGGGCGTGGACCTGCTGGAGCGGGCCGAGGACTTCCCACGCGACGGCCCGATCCTGGTCATCACCGACGGGCAGTGCGACGTGGTGCGGATCCGCCGCGAGCACGCGTTCCTGATCCCCGAAGGCGCCTTCCTGCCGTTCGCCCCGCGCGGCCCGGTCTTCCGCATGAGGTGACGGGAGCCTCCCGCGCCCGCGCCCGGTTCCGCCGGGCGCGGGCGCGGGTCACGGACGGCAGCGGTCCGGGTCGGCGCGCAGGAAGGCGTTCCGGTCCGTCTTCACGGTCTCGTCGCCTCCCGCCCAGGCCAGCACCTGCCCGCCGCCGAGACCCGCCAGGTCCGCCGCCGTGAACGGCACCCTGCCCCGCAGGTTCCGGCCGTCCACGAAGCCGTTGACGGTCGCGACATAGGGCACGCCCTCGCGCAGCGCGGTGAGGCTGTCGTCGGTGGACCGCCAGCCCTCGGGCGGCGCACGGAACGCCCGGACGTCCCGCACCGCCGCGCCGGCGCCGCCGTTGTGCACGCTCCAGGTGAGCGTGTCGCCGCCCTCGGTGTCCTCCAGGACCGAGAAGTCCCGGGCGGCGTAGCCGGGGCAGTCGGCGAGCAGCAGCCTGACGCCGCCGTCCTCGGCGCGTTCGACGGCGAGGACGCCCTTGGGCGCGGGCGTGCCGTCGCACGCCGCGGTGAAGAAGGCCAGGGCGGTCAGCGCGACCGCCGCATGCCCGAGCCCCGGCCTTCTTCCGCGCATCATCGTGGTCCTCTCTATCTGATTTCTAGCTCACCGGGCCCCAGTGGAGGGGTTGCCATTCGACGTAGCCGCCCCACCAGAGGTTGGCCCCGACCTCGAACTCGTTGGCGGCCACCTTGCTGCCGGTGGTCCGCTGCGAGTACATGGTGGCACCGGCGTAGGCCGCGATGAACTGGGTGGCGTCCCTGAAGCGCGCCCACTGCTCGGAGTGCACGGCCTCGTGCTTTTCGAGGTTGGGGCCGTACTTGTCCGCCGTCTCCCGCCCGGCGACCCGTGCGATGTCGTCCCTGGTCTGCTTCTCGTCCCGCAGCCGGCTCTCGAACTCCTTCTTTGAGTGCGGGTAGAAGTGGACGTCGCCGACCGTCATCGGCTGGTCGCCACCCGGAGAGCCGCCGTAGCAGACGTACTGCAGGGCCCGCTTTTCACACCCCTCGCTGGCGAAGATCTCGTACGTCAGCGCCAGCGCGTTCGCTCCGTTGAAGTTGTTGTTCCAGTGGAACGGGTGGACGAGCAGCGCCTTGAACAGGTTGACGCCGTTGTCGCGGTGGACCGGCTTGCAGTGGCAGCCGCCCGCCGGAGGCTTGGGCGACGGGCCGGGGGACGGCCTCGGCGTCGGGTAGCTCTTCTTCTTGTGCCTCCGATGCTCGGCGCCCTTGGCGGGGTCGACCTTGCCCGTCTTCGGGTTGTACCCGACGTCCGCCTGCGTCTCCTTGTCGCAGTACTTGAGGTCGTACTGGCACGAGTTGGGCCGCGAGCCGATCTCCTCGCCCGTCGGGTCGCTGAACGTGACGGGGTTGTTGTTGCCGTAGGAGTACCCGTTGAGCGACTGGGCCTGGTCGGTGGACAGCACCGGGTCCACGCTCAGGAACCTGCCGGCGACCGGGTCGTACATGCGGGCTCCGACGTAGGTGAGCCCTGTCGCGGCGTCGGCGGGCTTGCCGAGGAACCCCTTGTCGTCGGGCCAGGCGCCGCCGACCGTGTCCCCGCGCGGCGCGCCGAACGGGGTTGTGAAGCGCTTGCTGATCGCCTGACCGGCCGCGTCGACCGACAGCGAGGAGGTGCCGTGCTGGTCGCCGGCGAGGAAGGAGACCGCGTTCTTCCCGGCCTGCGTCGTGCGCACCGCGATCACCTGCGTGTCCGCGGCGTAGAAGCGGCTGGCCCAGGTCGTGACGGTGCTCCCGGTCTTCTTCGAGTGGATCTCGGTGGCGCCGAGGTAGAGCACGCTCTCCCCGTCGCCCACCGCCCGGCGGATCAGCAGCGCACCGTCGGCGTCGTACAGGTAGGCGGTCTTCTGCGTGCCCTGGGTGAGGGTCGCGATGCGGCCCTGCGCGTCCCAGGTCAGCACCTGGCCGTTGCGCCCGGTCGTGTTGCCGGACTTGTCGTAGGAGTAGGTGGCGGTCGCGCCCGTGCAGGAACCCGTGACGACCGCGGTCAGGGCGTGCCGCCTGGCGGTGTCGCCGTAGCAGTACGCCGAGGTGGTGGCGGTGGAGCCGGTGTACTTCGTCTCCGTCGCCCGCAGGCCCGAGGTGTTGTAGGTGTAGGCGGTCCGGTACGGCGCCGCGCCGCCCAGCGTCTTGCCGGTGCAGTCGTCGGTCGCCGGCGTCCACGCCTCGGTCAGCCGCCGCTGCCCGTCGTAGGCGAAGCACTGGATGTCGCTCTGTCCCGCGCCGTCCTGGGTGGGGGTGTCGGCGATCTCGGTGACGTTGCCCGCGTCGTCGTAGCGGTAGGTCAGGTCCTGCGGCTTGACCGGCGTGGACTGGGTGGTGACGAAGGACCGCTTCAGCCGGTCGGTCCCCTCCTCGTAGCTGTTGTTGAGGAAGGTCTTCTTGGCCTCCGTGGCCCCCGACAGGCCGAGGGTGAACTGCAGGGGCTGGCCGAGCGCGTTGTAGTCGGCCTTCTGCAGGTAGTCGGTGGTGCCGGTCACCCCGGCCACCTGACCGGTCGGCGTGTAGGTCAGGCTGATCTTCTCCTCGGCCAGGCCGCCGGCCGCGGGCTCGGTGGAGCTCTTCAGCGTGCCGTCGAGGTTGTAGTCGCTGCCGTAGATGTAGCTGGTCTTCGCCGCCCCGGACAGGACCATCGGGTCGTTCGGGTCGATGTCGATCTCGGTGCTGGTGGCGCGGTACTGGCCGTCGTACGCGAGGACCTTCTTCGTGTACGCCTTGCCGGAGACGCCGCCGTCGTAGCTGGTGGACGAGGCGAGCCGGCCCTTGGCCACGGTGTCGTAGGTCCAGGCGGCCAGCTTGTTCGCGTCGGTCCGCGACTCCGACCACAGCCCGGTCTTTCGGCCGAGCTCATCGTAGCCGTACAGCAGGACCGTGCCGTTCGCGCCGGTGACCGTGTCGGTCTGGTCGAGTGCGGTGTAGCGGACGGTGCTGGCGCCCTTGTCCGGGTCGCTGATGCCGGTCTGCCGTGCGAACAGGTCGTAGGTGTAGGACCACTTCGCGCCGTCGGGACCGGTGACGGTGAGCTCCTTGCCGTCGGGCCGGTAGGCGAAGGACGTGGAGGTGTATCCGCTGGAGGACAGCGCGCCGTACTCGGTGTCGGCGGGGGAGGGCGAGTTGTACTCGCGCCGCTCGACGGTGCGGTCGAGCGCGTCGGTGATGGTCCGGACGGCCGTGCCGCCGGTCAGCGCGCTGACGGCGATGGAGTCACCGGTGTAGGTCGTGGTGGTCGTCCACTTCTCCACGCCGTACGACAGGAACGTGCTGCGGATCTGCCGTCCGGCGCCGTCGAAGACGATGTTCGTCTGCTTGGGCGCCTCGCCGTACTCCTCGCGGGTGTAGGTGGCGTTCGGCGTCTGCTTGGAGTCGAAGATGTCGGCGTAGGTCTCGTAGGCCAGGCCCCGCGAGTCGTAGCGGGTGTCGGTCAGGAGCCGCCCGCCGTTCGGGGTGGGCTTCTGCGTCTGCATCGGCCGCAGCAGCGAGTCGAAGATCTCGTACGACCAACTGGCCGTGGTGGACGACTTGACGGTCGAGGTGCCGATCGCGGGCGCCTTGCCCCGCTCGTACACGTAGGAGTAGGCGTAGGTGGGGGTCTGCCCGCCGTCCTTGCTGCGGTCCGGCAGCCACACGCCGGTCAGCCTGCCGAGCGCGTCGTAGGTCTGCTCGGTCTTTCCGTTGTTGGGGTCGTAGGTGCGCACCGGAAGGCCGCGCGTCCCGTCGAGGAACGTCGTCACCTTCTGCTGCTTGGCGTTGGTCTCCACCTTCTTGGTGAGCACCCCGGCGCCCGTCGGAGTGTAGGCCGTGGTGGCGGGGTTGCCGCCCGCGTCGGTCACGGTCAGCGGCCTGCCCAGCGTGTCGTAGGTGGTCGACTCGGTGCGCTGCCAGCCGGTCGGCGGGCGGTCGTCGCCGGTGACGGCCGAGGGGTAGCCGGTGGCTCGTCCCGTCCACGTGGCGTCGCCCTTCACCGGCTTCTGGCTCGCCGACCAGCCGGTCGCGGCGGTGTTGTCGTACACGGTGGCGGTGTCGGACAGCACGTCGCCCGAGGTGTCGGAGTTCGCGGGCAGCGACAGGTCGGCCTCCTTCACCGAGCAGGCGCGGCCGACCACGCGGGTGCGGGAGACCAGCGAGTTCAGGCCCTTGGCGTCGTCACGGGCATACCAGGTGCGGGTGCAGGTCTCGTCGCCGCTCTTCGCGGTGTCGCCCGTGCTGTCCTGCCTGACCGCCATGCCGTACGAGTCGTACGTCGTGGAGGTGGTGACGGTGCGCCAGGTCTTGGGGACGGTCAGATAGGTGTGCTCCGAGGTCTTGCCCATGCGCACGTAGTAGGCCTCGGTGTCGGCGTACGACTTGTGCTGGGTGGCGGTCTTCGCCGACCACGGCTCGTTGACCGTCACGTCGACCGGGTCGGCCCCGTCGTAGGTGACCTCCTCGCGGGTGAACCCGGCGTACTGCTCGGAGTCGGTGAGGTCGGGCACGTCGAGACCGGCGACGTCGAGGCCCGGCACGGTGGCGGCGCGCCGCCTGTCGGGATCGACCGTCCTCGGGTCGGCCGACTTGAGCAGCCGGTCGCCGTTCATGCCCTGCAGGTACACCTCGACCGACGTGGTGCGGGTGCCGTCGGCGTCGCCGACGTACGTCGTGACCTTCTGGTAGCCGCGCCACAGTGACCAGGTGCGCTCGTCGGCCGGGGTGAACGGGCTGTCGTTGTAGCGCCAGCCGGGCGTGGCGTACTCGTAGGCGTACTCGACGAGCGGGTTGTGCCCGGCGGGGTCGGCGATGTTCACCGCGAGCACGCGGTATTTGTTGAACCAGTCGATGGAGGCGTCGGTGGCGCCGTTGATGTGCCAGAACTGCGGATAGCAGGACAGCGCGTTGTCGTCCTCGGCCTTCGGCATCTTCGAGCCGCGCACGCACTCGGGCTCGTTGTAGCTGACCGTGGTGATCGCGCCGGTCTCCGAGGTGACCGTCTCGACGCGCGGCCTGGTCAGCGGCAGGATGTTGCCGCCTCCCGGCTGGGTGCCGCCGGCCACGCGGTTGGGCCGCATGGCGTAGGTGAACGAGACGGGGTCGAGCGTCAGCGGCGTGTCACCGGCCGAGCCCGTCCGCACGATCGACATCAGCGACAGCGTCTGGTCGGCGGAGCTGCCGATGTCGCCGCCGTCCAGGTACTTCTGCGTGAACGCCCACGAGTCGACCGGCTTGTACTCGGTGCCGGACAGGACACTCGTCTCGATCTTCACCAGGCGCTTGCGGCTGAAGAAGGCCGGGCTCTCGGCGTGGCAGTCGTCCTTGTTCGCGTCCTTCTTGCAGATGGCGTCGAAGGGGACGTCGGGCCAGTTCTCCGCGGTGTCCTTGGTGAGGCTGCCGCAGTCGGAGGCCGTGCAGCGCTCGGCGTAGGAGAAGGCGACCTTGTAGGGCGCGTCCACGGTGAACAGGGTGTCGGACCGCTGCCCGTAGAGGATCTTGTCGAGGTAGCCGCCGCGGACGTAGGAGGTGGTCGCGGTGTCGGACTTGTTCTTCCGGTAGTAGTTCGTCTCCGCCGTGTACCAGTAGGTCATGGCGTTGCCGTGGGTGTCCTCGGCGTAGTCGAGGTTCCACCGCCACGCCTGGGTGACGGAGCGGCCGGCGAAGGCGTCGCCCTTGTCGTAGCCGGGCTCGCCGGAGTCGTCGCCGTACACCGGGACCGTGAACACCGAGTCGGTCCGCTGGGTGCCCGCGCCGCTCAGCTTGTTCAGGCCGAAGACGTACTTGGTGCCGTCTCCGGTGATGACGGTCCAGTACTCGCCGTCGTCGTCGCCGTTGTCGGCGCCCGTGGAGTGGACGACCGTGGAGGCGTCGTCGTTCTTCAGCCGCCACTTGCCGCTGGTGTCGTCCTTGACGAGCTCGGTGGCCTTGCCGTTGAGGACGAGCGAGGCGTTGTCGTACTTCCAGCACAGGTCGTACTGCTTGTCGTGGCCGTCCTCGCGGCAGGTGCCGAACTGGCGGTCGATGTAGGAGGTGGCGGCGGTGTCGAAGCCCTCGCCGATCGAGGTGCCCTGGTTGTTGGTGGTGGAGGTGCGCCCGTCCACGCTGCCCGAGTCGTACGACAGGTCGAGCGCGGGCGCCGGACCCGCCGCCGGCTCCACCGGGGCGATCGGGTAGGACCAGGTGAAGGAGCCGGAGTTGCCGCCCGCCTCCCAGGTGGACGACGAGGAGAGCGGGGTGGCCGCGTAGTTGCCGCTGCCGTCCGCCGCCTCGCCGCCCTCACCGGGGGTGTCGGCGGTCACGGCCAGCACGGCCGGGGCGGCGTCGAACGCGACCGGCGCCGAGAGGGTCTGCGCCGCGGCCTCGTTGTCGGTGTCCAGCGGGGTCCGCGTGCGGCACTCCTCCCGCTCCGGGGTGGTCGCGGCGCAGGCGGGCAGCCGCACGAGGCGCAGCCGGCCGCTCCACCCGCCGCCGTACGCCGAGGCGAAGGCGGCGTAGCCGACGCTCAGCGTCGCGGTGCCCGGGGCCTGCGCCGACGCGGTAAGCAGCACCCCGTCGACCCCGGCCGCCTCGGCGGCGGCGCGGTCGAGCACCCGCACGCGGGCCGTCCGCGAACCGGCCGACTGCGCGTCCGGTGCTTGCGTGTCCGGGGCCTGCGGGGAGGCGGACGTGCCGGGTGCCGGGGCGGCGGCCTTCAGGCTCACCGGGAGCCCGCCCACGCTGACGCTCCGGTCGCCGCCGATCGGCACGTCGGCCTCGCCGGCCTCCGGCCACCGGGCGGCCTCGCGCTCCTTCGCGGCCCGGTCGGCGGCGGCGTCGTTGCGCGCCCTGGACGCGGCGACCCGCTCCCTGGCCTCCTTCGCCCCGCTCGCGTCCATGGCCCTGACCTTGCTGGACCGTTGTTTCTGCACGGGAGGGGCACCGGGTGGGCCCTGTGCTGTAGAGACAGTGGCGGCCGAGGCCGCCGTCACCCCGACGGGTAACGAGACCACCACCGCCAACGCGGCCACCAGGGCAGCACGAATTCCGGGCCGACGCATGACCCAACCTCCTCGAGAGGACAAGAGAGAACCCGCGGATCAACCGGGGGAGATGCGGGAGGTGCGGGGACCGGCGGGCCGGTCCCCGCACCTCCGTCAGTCGCCGATGACGGCGTCCATCTGGTCGGAATCGGCCATGGCGCCCGCCCACAGCCGCAGATCGGTGATCCTCGCGGGGAGGAAGTGACCCCAGGAGGTCGCACTGAAGCCCTTGCCGGCCGCGAAGTCGCCCGACCCGGGCACGGCGGTGTAGGCCATGTCGAGGTCGTTCTGCTCGTGGCCGACGTAGAGCCGCACCACCCGCCCGTTCGCCGCCAGGGCGTCGTACACGCCGGTCAGGCGGACCGGGCTGTCCAGACTGGCCGGGGTGTCGGAGCTCACCCAGGTCTTCGTGCCGTCCTTGTTGACCCGGCCGAAGCGCCAGAAGCCGACCGGGACGCTGATCTCGTTCCCGTCGTCGTCGAGCTGCGTCTCCTTTCCGGTCAGCTCGAACCACAGGCCCCAGGACGAGCCGTCGGCCGTACGCTGCCCGGCCACCTGGCCGACGGTCCCGATCGGCTTCGCGAGGATCTTGTCGCGGTCGAGCTCGACCTTCACGGTCACCGTGAACGAGCCGGTGTCGTCCACGATCGGGCCCGCGGTGGTGGCCGCGTCGTCCACGCCGTCCAGCACCAGGCCCTCGCCGTCCAGCGACGCCCCGCCGGCCAGCGCCAGCGCCCGGCCGTAGCCCGACAGCGAGTCGGGCAGCTGCGCCCCGGCGGCGCCCGCCGGGTCCCAGTCGGCCACCAGTTCCACGTCGTTGCGCCCGGACGCCGGGGACTCCGACCGCGCCTCCGTCGCGACCTCCTCCGGGGTCAGGACCCGCTGCCAGGCGGCCACCTCGTCGATCGAGCCGGGGAAGTAGAACTGGAAGACGTTGGCCCACTTGTAGCGGCCGATCTCGAACGGTCCCGTGGCCGACCACATGCCGGGCACGGTGGCGGTGCCCTGCGGCACGCCGTTGACGTAGAAGCTCAGCTTCTGCGTCGCCGGGTCGTAGGTGCCGGCCAGGTGGGTCCAGACGTTCGCCATGGACGTGCCGTTCTTGCCGCAGACGCCGTAGTAGGCCTTGCCCGTCGCCTCGTCCTTCTCCTTGACCCCGAAGCAGAAGGCGCCGTAGTCCTTCTCGTGCCAGAGCAGGAAGGGGCTGTAGCCGCCCGAGCCGTCCTGCGACAGCACGATGCCGTCGTCGCTCACCTTGTCGAGCCGCACCCAGGTGGCGACCGTGTAGGCCGACCGGGTCTCCAGCACGGGCCCGGACGTCGCCGCGTACGCCGACGTGCCGTTCAGGCCCAGCCCCTTGTCGACCTTCGGGGTGGTCAGCGCAGTGCCCGCGTCGTCGTACCAGACCTCGCCGCGGCGTCCCCGGGCGTCCCGTACGGCGCCGCCGGACAGCGTGGCGTCGTGGTGTCCGGTACCCCGGTCGACGGCGACGCCGGAGTCCTCGTCGAAGTGCCACCTGCCGACCGGGCCCGCGCCCGCGGCGACGAGGAAGTCGATGACCGTGGTCGCGCCGTACCTGCCGACGTTGTCCTTGGCCCGGACGTACAGGCTGTACGTCCCGGCGGCCGGTGGGGTGATGACGGCCTTGGCCGTGGCGCCCGCGACGTCGGACGACCAGGTCGAGCTGGTGGACGCGCGGTACTGGTAGGCGACGTTGTTGGTGTCACCGGAGGCCGGGCCGAAGGTGACGGTGGTGCTCTGCCCCGGCCCGCCGGCCGGCGCGCAGCTCGTGGTGGTGCAGGCGGTGTACGGCGCGCCGAGCGTGACCACCGGCGCCTTCGGCGCGGTCGGGTCGACCTTGAAGTAGCACCAGCCGGCGCTCAGGTAGCTGCTGGTCCCGGCCAGCCACTTGGTGTAGTTGCTGTAGTACGAGCGCGTCCACGAGTCGTAGCGGTAGAGCACCCCTTCCGACAGCGTCGGCGCGTCGGCGGTCACCTTCACGTTGTCGCCCACGTGCCCGGTCGTCGGCCGCTCGATCGTGGAGAAGGCCTGCGTCCAGGTCCCGTCGCGTTCTTCTTCTGCACGTAGAACGCCCCGCGCAGCATCGCGCCGGACTCACCGCCCGCGAGGGTCTGCGGGATGGTCGCCATGGTGGGCGTGGGGTCGGAGACGACCGCGGGCGCCGACTCCTTGGTCTCGCAGACGGTGCCGGAGCCGGTGACCAGGCCGACGCCGGTCGGCACCCCCGGCATTCCGACGTAGTCGACGACGAGCACCGCGTCGTTCCTGAACCGCTTCCAGGCGGAGGTGTCGCCCTCGTCGTGCGCCCGCAGCTCCAGCGTGAGCTTGGAGAACTTGCCCGCCGCGAAGTCCTTCACGGTCGGGGTCAGGTTCTCGTTCGTCTCCTCGGGGTTGTCCTTGAACTCGATCGGCGCGGTCGGCTCGTCGGGATCGCACGCCGAGCCGCGGCCCGCCGACACGTTGCGGTCCACCATCCAGTCGAGCTCCTTCGGCCGGCCCGACCAGGTGGTGGACGACGTGAAGTTGTTCGTACGGACGAGGTCGACCCACCGGGGGTCGCACTGGAACGCCCAGGGCTCGGTGATGCGGAACGCCGCGCTCAGCACCTGCTTGCCCTTGAGACTGGCGGGGGAGAACTGGAAGTACAGCCGCTGGGTGTATCCGGGCCCGCAGTAGTAGCCGTTCCAGGTGCCGCAGTGGCCGACGCCCTCACCCTGGTTGTTGCTGCCGTTGCCCCAGTTGTACGACTTGTAGCCGTCCGAGCGCAGCAGCGTCCTATCGGTCTCGCCCCACGTGACGGTCGGGTCGATGTAGACGGGGTAGGCCGACTCGTCCTTCTGCTTCAGCAGGCCGGCGTCGGGGACGAGCGTGAGCGTGTCCTTGCCGACCTCGATCGGCAGTTCGGCGTGCCCCGCCCGGGGGCGGGACCGTCGGCGGCCTGCCCCTCGTCCGAAGGGGCGCTCGTCTCCGGCGCCGCCTGCGGTGTCGCCGGTTCCCCCGCGGTGGGAGCGCCTTGGGGAGCGCCGCCCTTGGCTGCCGGGGCCGAGGCGGACGGGGTCGCGGAGGCGTCCTCCGCCGTGACCTGCCCGGCGGCGGGGTTCCCGGTGGAGTCCCACATCGCGGCCGGAGGCGAGGTGAAGACCTCGGTGGCGTTGCCGTCGGTGGCGGACATGCCGCCGTCCGCGGTCTCCTCCACCTTGAGCCCGGACGACCTGACGGCGTACCGGATCCGGGCGAGCGCGGGGTTCTCCGCGGCCTGCGGAGTCTTGACGATCAGGACCTGGCGGAAGCCCTCGGTCGTCGCCGTCATCCTGAGGTCCACGTCCGGCAGGACGTTCGGGTACGTGGCGTTCGGACCGTCGAGCACCGGCGCGGGCAGGGTTCCCGGCCAGCCCAGCGCGAGGGTCGGCCGTCCCTGGTCATCGTGACGAGGTTCCCGCCGTCACCGCCTCCGGAGAAGGAGATGCCCACGGCGGCGGCGGCCGGCCCCACGCTTCCGTCGGCGCGCCGCTGCAGCGTCGCGTCGGGTGACACCCACGCCCCGTCCGCTCCCTTGACCCGGACGGGGGTGGTCGACTGCTCCAGCCGGAACGACTCGCCGTCCGGATTGGCATAGGTGGTGGTGAACTCGGTCCGGGCCTCGGTCACCTCGACCGGTTCCCGGATCTCGGCAGCGCGCTTGAGCGCCTGCTGCCAGCCGCTGAGCCGGCCCGCGTCGGACCCCGTCCGACTTTCCTGTGCCGCCATCGCGGCCGGGGGTGCCCCGGTTCCCACCAGTACACCCGCCACGACCACGGCAGTGAGCGAACGCCAACTCCGCAGTCCGGGAAACCTAAACATGGGTTATCTCCCGTACGAAATCCGCAAGATCGCACACATTAAACGTTTACCGTCACCCCCTGTCAATGAATTCTTTTCGCCCATGAAGGCATCCGAGTCATGTTGCTGACATAAAGCGAAAATAAGTGATATTAGGTCGGTAAGTCAGACAAATTGACACTGTGGTGCACAGGGCGTGCGTCGGCGTGCCAGACCTCCGCCGTCGATGTCATTGCACGAAGAACGCGTGCTCACGCAGAGTGACCGATGACGTTCCTTCTCGGATCGCGGTGAAGCCGCCGTCCGCCGCGCCCACGGCTGCCGGACCGGGTTGTCCTGTCACCTGAATCCCGTGGTACGTTCCTGCTCGTAAGGTGCGGCGCTCGTTCACGAGCGTGTCGGGACATCCGGCCGGCACGACAGCCTCAGCAAAGGCTGTCTGGATCTCTCAGCGGAGAGTTCGCCCTGCCATGTCCTCATCCTTGTCTCCACGTGCTTGTCTCCCCGCGCGTGGCCAGTCTTCCTGCTCGTGGTCGCCGCCACCATCGTGCGGGACCTCGGCGCCTCCTGGTCGCCGGCTCCCCGGCTCGGCGCGAGCGACAACCGCGGCGTGCACGATGAGCGTCCCGTTGCCCGCTCGCCGGGGAACGCTCACGCACTGATCCTTCCACGCTTCCGCCGCAAGGCGTTCGCATCCACAGCCGTACCGATCACCGGAGTATTTCCATGATTCTCGTCACCGGAGGCCGCGGCGCGGTCGCCACCCACCTGCTGACCCTGCTGCTTCAGGCCGGTCGCCCCGTACGCGTGGCCTCCAGCGACCCCGCACAGCTGCGGTCCCCGACGGCGTCACGGCCGTCACCTGCGACCTCCGCGATCCCGCCACCTTCCCGGCCGCTCTCGCCGGCGTCACCGAGGTCTTCCTGTACGCCGAGGCCTCGCACATCGCCGACTTCGTCGACGCCGCCGTCACGGCCGGGGTCGAGCACGTCGTCCTGCTGTCCTCCGCGAGCGTGCTGGATCCCGGCGCGGCCGACAACCCGCTGGCCAAGTCCCATCTCGACGTCGAGACCGCACTGCTCGCCGCACCGCTCACCACCACGATCCTGCGCCCCGGCTCCTTCGCCGGCAACGCGGGCGCCTGGGCCTGGCCCATCAAGGCCGGGCGCCCGGTGAGCCTGCCCTACCCGGGCTCCCACACCGACCCCATCCACGAACGAGACCTCGCCGAAGTGGCCTTCACCGTGCTCACCGACCCACGCCACCAGGGCCGGCGCCTCCACCTGACCGGCCCGGAGAGCCTCACGTTCAGCGAACAGATCGAGCAGCTCGCCGAGATCACCGGCCGGCCGGTCACCGTCGACCACGTCACCCCCGAGGAATGGAAACAGGAGATGGCCGATTACCTCCCCGCTCCCTACGCGGACGCCCTGCTCGACTACTGGGCGGCCAACGACGGCCGCCCCGTGCCCCTGACCGGCACCGTCGAACAGGTCACCGGGCACGCTCCCCGCACCTTCGCCACGTGGGTCCGCGACCACGTCGCGGACTTCGCCGGCTAGCACCTCCGTAGCGGGCCGCCGGGGCGGGGCGGTCGCCGGCGCGCCGCACCTCCCCCGTACGGGGGAGCACGTGAAGAGCCGCCGCGGGTCGTGTGAGACGATGATCGGCCCCGGGCGGTGGCACCGGGGAGCACGGTGACGGGACGCCGAAGGAGGGGCTTCACGGTATGGCTGTCATCCATCGCACCACGCTGACGCCCAGCAAGCTGGAGCTGCTCACCACGTGGCTGCCCGCCCAGCCCTGGTACGAAGGCGGGGGACGGCCGGAGCTGACGAAGGCCGGGGGCTTCCGGCTCGACGACCCGCGGGGCGAGGTCGGCATCGAGTTCATGGTGGTCACCGACGTCTCCGGCGAAGCTCCGGTCTTCTACCAGGTGCCGTTCACCTACCGGAGCGCGCCGCTGGAGGGGGCCGATCACGCCCTCATCGGGACGGCGGAGCACGGCGTCCTGGGACGGCGGTGGATCTACGACGGCACCCACGACCCGGTCCTCGTCGCACAACTCCACGCCCTGTTCCAGGGCGACGCCGAGGCGCAGGATCAGAACGTGAGCCACACCCCCGACCCCTCGGTCACCAGGAGCTTCGCGGGAGCCGCCGGGTCGGGCCCGATCCGGCTGACGGCCGTGACCGACGCGCCGCACGCCACCGACATCGTCGTGGACGGCGACGGGGGGCGGACGGCTGACCATGCGGGTGACCCGTGTCCTGCGGCCCGGCGAAGCCGGCGGCGCCGACGCCCTGGGTCACGTGACGGCCGGTTGGCGGCTGCCGGACGGGGCCGAGGTCCGCGGCGTGTTCGCCGTCGTCACGTCCGTCTGACAGTTCCCGGCCGGCGACCTCCGATGAGCCGCTCCGCCGGGGAGGCAGTCGAGGACGGCGCGCGGAGAGGCGGTCAGGAGTCCGGCGTCCTGCCACAGGTCGTGGCGGCGAGGGCCGTGGCCGCCGCGGACCGTAGCGCCACGTCGTCGTCCTCCTCGGAGGCCCAGGCGACGTGCCCGTCCGGGCGGACGAGCGCGGCGCGGACCCGCCGCCATCCGGCCCGGGACTCGACCGGCTCGTCCGCACGCACGGTCAATCCCGGCGGGGTGGGCAGCGCCCGGGACGTAGTCACCCGACCGTGGAGGGCGCGGCCCGCTCCCGTGAGGTCGAGCAGCACGTAGCGCCCGGGGACGAGCAGCGCGAACAGCCCCGACCCGTCGGACAGCCGCAGGTCCGGCGCGCGTGTCCCCACGAGCGGGTGATCATCGGCGTCCCGTCCGTACGACACACCGACGCCGGAGACCTGCTCCGCCAGGAAGCGGGAGAACTCCGGCACCCGCGCGATGGCGTCGTCCAGGACCGACCGCAGGGCGAGGTTCTCGGGCGTGAACGTCGTCATGAGCGCGGTCTGCCCCCGGGTCAGGCGCAGCGTGGCCGCGCCTACCGGGTGCCTTTCCGCGTGGTAGCTGTCCAGCAGCCCGTCGGGAGCCCATCCCCGCACGGTGGCGGCGAGCTTCCAGCCGAGGTTCCACGCGTCCTGCACGCCGAGGTTCAGGCCCATGCCCCCGGCGGGGAACAAACGGTGCGCGGCGTCCCCGGCCAGGAGGACGCGACCGCTGCGGTATCGGTCGGCGAGGCACGAGGCGGATCCCGTGCCGGACACCCAGACGGGGTCGCGCAGGCCGAAGTCGGTGCCGGCGACGGCCACGAGCCAGGCGCGCAGTTCCTTCTCCGCGGGCCTGCCCCCGCACCCGAGGGCGCCGGTGCCGTCGACGCCCGCCACCCGGTGGAGGCCGGGTCCGATGGGCACGACCAGCACCTGGCCGGCCGCGTCGGTCTTCTGGAAGTACGGCACCGTCGGAGGATCGTCGAGCGTCACGTCGGCGACCCAGGCGTACGCGGTGGAGCCGCTTCCCGGGAAGCCGATCCCGGCGGCCGAGCGGACGGCGCTGCCCACTCCGTCACAGCCGACCAGGAAGCCCGTCTCCATCGTGTAGGGCCCTTCCGGGCCCTCGGCCCGCACCAGGACCCGGTCCGCCTCCTGGGCCAGCGCGGCGAAGGCGTGCCCGCGCCGGACGTCCGCCCCCAGGTCGCGGGCGTAGCCCTCGGTCAGCTCCTCGACCTTCGGCTGCGCGAGCAGGAGGACGTACGGGAAAGGGGTGTCGAGCGTCCCGTAGTCCATCCGATGCTCGAGGAGACCGAAGTGCGAGTCGGGCACCCGGATGCCCTGCGCGACGAACGACTCGCCGACGCCGCGCGACGCCCACAGTTCCATCGTGCGGGGGTGGACCGTGAAGCCCTTGGAGTGCGGGTCGCGTTCCGCCCGCCTCTCCAGGACCGTGACCTCGACCCCCGCGAGACGTAACTCCGCCGCGAGCCACAGCCCGGTGGGGCCGCCTCCGACGATGACGACTTCTCCCATGTGCCTCTCCCGAGAACGATCCGCTGACCGTGATCTTCGGTGCGAGGACGGTGGACCGTGCGGCGCCGGCCCCTCGTCGCCCCGTCATCCTCTCCCGGCGGAGGGAACGGCGCCAGACGTCGAGGACCCCGCTGTCGGCCCGCTATCCGCGGGGCCGCCGCAGGACGCGGACCTGCCGGGGGGCCAGGGTGGTGTCCGGAGCCAGGGAGGGGCCGTGGAGGGGGTCGCCGGGGACCGCGGACAGGTCGACGTGCCGGTCGGTACGGTTGATCAGGAACCAGTAGTCGTCCGTTCCGTCGGTGCGGACGGCGACGTCCACGAGCCCGCGGGCTTCGGAGGGCAGCTCCGAGGAGACCCCGGCGACGTCCAGCAGGTGGGGGAGGACGACCCCGAGACCCTCCGGGCCGAGGCGGGTGGAGACGTACGACGCCGAACCCGCTCCCGTACGGCGCGTCGTGACGGCGGGGCGGCCCGCGTGGTCGCCGGACTTGTACGTCGCCAGCACCTCGGTCGCCGGGTCGGCGAGGTCGATCCGGTCGGTCCACAGGGTGCCGGTGACGCCGAGGTCGAGGTCGACGGCGTCGCCGTCCAGCAGGGGGCCGAACTCCTCGATGCGGATGCCGAGCAGGTCGCGCAGCGCCCCGGGATAGCCGCCGAGCCACACGTGGTCGTCCTCGTCCACGATGCCGGAGAAGTAGGTGGTGACGAGGTGCCCGCCGGAGGCGACGTAGTCCTCCAGCCTGCGGGCGAGCGCGCCGGGCACGACGTGCAGGATCGGCGCCACGAGCAGCCGGTAGCCGCTGAGGTCGTCGTCCACGTCGACGACGTCCACCCGGACGCCCGCGTCGAGGAGCGCGGTGTACCAGTCGAGGGCCTCCTGCCGGTAGCGCAGCAGCGAGGTGGGGTGGGAGTCGAGCTCGCTGGCCCACCAGGAGTCCCAGTCGAAGACGATGGCCACGGGGGCGCGCAGCCGCCGGGTGCCCGCGACCGGCGAGAGGGCGGCCAGCGTGGCGCCCAGGTCGGCGACCGACCGGAACACGTCGCTGTCGGTGCCCGCGTGGGGGACCATCGCCGAGTGGTACTTCTCGGCGCCGCCCGCCGACTGCCGCCACTGGAAGAAGCAGACCGCGTCGGCGCCGTACGCGACGTGGGTGAGGGAGTCGTGAGCCAGGCCGCCGGGCCGCTTCGCCAGGTTGACCGGCTGCCAGTTGACCGCGCTGGTGGAGTGCTCCATCAGATACCAGGGCCGGCCGCCGGCGAGTGAGCCGGTGAGGTTCGCCGAGAAGGACAGCTCGTCCTGGGCCTGGGGACCGGTCAGCAGGTAGTGGTCGTTGGAGACGAAGTCGACCTCGGCGGCCCAGTCGGCGTAGTCCATGCCCTTGGTCTCGCCCATGACCATGAAGTTCGTGGTCACGGGGATGTCCGGGGTCAGCTCGCGCAGGACGTCCCGTTCGGCGCGCAGGTAGTCCTTCAGCGCGTCGGAGGAGAACCGCTTGAAGTCCAGTTGCTGGGTGGGGTTGGGGTAGGAGGCGGCCAGGCGTGGCGGCAGGATCTGCGACCAGTCGCTGTAGCGCTGGGACCAGAACGAGGTCGCCCAGGCGCGGTTCAGCTCGTCCAGCGTGCCGTACCGTCCTCGCAGCCAGTCCCGGAAGGCGGTCGCGGCGTCGTCGGAGAAGTCGTAGACGTTGTGGCAGCCGAGTTCGTTGGAGATGTGCCAGGCGGCGAGGGCGGGATGGCCGCCGTACCGCTCGGCGAGGGCCCGGGTCAGGCGCAGCGCGTGCTCGCGGAAGACCGGCGAGGTCGGCCGCCAGTGCTGCCGGGCCCCCGGCCACAGCGTGTGGCCGTGCTGGTCCACGGGGAGGATCTCCGGGTGCTTGGCGGTCAGCCACGGCGGCGGCGAGGCCGTCGCCGTGGCCAGGTCGACCGCGATGCCGTTGGCGTGCAGCAGGTCCATCGCCTCGTCGAGCCAGCCGAAGTCCCAGACGTCCTCGTCCGGCTGGATTCGCGCCCACGAGAAGATCGCCAAGGAGACGATGTTCACCCCGGCCGCCCGCATCGCGCGCATGTCCTCGTCCCAGACCTCCCGGGGCCACTGCTCGGGGTTGTAGTCGGCCCCGAACCCCAGGCGGGCCCGTCCGGGGTCGGACGGCCAGCGCACCCAACGGTGTCGGTCAGCGTTCACAACGACTCCTTCAAGTGATGGTTACGTGGTCTTCCACTGCTGGTTGGCGCCGCCGTTGCAGGTCCACAGGATGACCGGGGTGCCGTTGGCGGTGCGGGCCTGGTTGACGTCGAGGCACAGGCCGGACTGCCGGCCGGTGACGGTGCCGTTGGAGTTGAGGGTCCACTGCTGGTTCGCGCCGCCGTTGCAGTCCCAGACGTCGACGACGGTGCCCGGGCTGGTGCCCTGGCCGTACGCGTCCAGGCACTTGTTGCCGTAGACGCGCAGCTCACCGGAGGCGGTGGCGGTCCACTGCTGGTTGGCGCCGCCGTTGCAGTCGTAGATCGTCACCTGGGTCCCGTTGGCCTGGGAGGAGCCGGGGACGTCCAGGCACCGGTTGGAGGGCACTCCGCGCAGCACGGAGGCGCCTCCAGAGCCGGAGCCCCAGGCGTACCTGATCCGGTCGACGCCGCTGCTGTTGGGGGTGCTCAGCGTGAGGTTGACGCCGCTGCCCTGCAGCGTCTGCAGGGTGTAGGGGTCGCCGTTGCGCAGCCCGGGCCAGTAGATCGCGCCCATGCCGAGGGAGCGGATCGTGTCGGTGTCCGCGCGCAGGTAGCGCACGAAGTTGTCGGTGCTGTTCGCGTCGTTGTAGTTCAGGCCCGTCGTCATCGGCGCGCCCATCTCGTCGACGACCGTACGGGACGCGCACGAGCCGATCCGGTTCCTGAAGTCGGTGACCCAGTCGTTGTAGGTGTGGGTGCCCCAGAAGCCGTAGTGGTGCAGCGACAGAAAGGTGCCGTTCAGCCGGCTGTCGGCGCACACGGAGGTGACGTTGTCGTTGTAGCCGGTGCCGCTGACGAAGATCCGGTTCTTCGGGATCGACGGGTGGTCGCCGATCCAGCCGGCGGCGACGTCCGCCCACGCCGACTGGCCGTAGCCGAACGGCTCGTTCATCGGCTCGAAGTAGACCAGGCCGTTGCCGCCGTACCTGGCGGTGACGGTGTTCCACATCGAGGTCCACGCGGCGACGTCGTCGATCCTGCCGTCCTTGGCGGAGGGGCCCTCCCAGTAGGCGAGCACGACCTTGAAGCCCTTGGCGGTCGCCGCGTCGATCGCGCCCGTGTACGAGTTCCACCAGCCGGTGCCGACCGAGTAGGGGTTGACCGGCAGCCGTACGGTGTTGGCGCCCAGGTTGTTCTGGAAGCCGGTGAGGATGGCGTCGGCCTTCGCCTTCACGGTGGCGTAGCTGTCGGAGGCGGACAGTCCTGAGGGGATCACGGCATCGTCGGCGTAGTTGTCGCGGGGGTCGGCCCAGTTGACGCCCTTGAACTGGCTGGTGTCGGCCGCTGCGGGCGTCGCGCCGGCCAGCACGCCGGCGGAGACGAAGGCCAGTGCCGTGAGCGCGCCGGCCAGTGAACGGCGGTGTGCGTGCGTTCCGGGGTGGTTGCGGGGGTGGGAGTGCATGGTGCTTCCTTTCGGGGGGAGGACCGGGCAGCCGGGCGAGGGTCCGCTGGACCTGTCTGTTCGACCCGTCGGGTCAGGGGGATCGGCTGTCGGTGGCCGGGACGACGCCGCCGGTCGGCGGCGCCGCGGAAGTACGTATGCGGTGGACTCGGCGCAGTTCAATCGGCCGGGTGGAATCGGCACGTGTGCCGGAAACGCGCGGGCCGGGTGCGTCTCGGCGCCCGGCCGTCCTGCCGCCGCGCTCCCCGCGGACGGCGGCAGCGATGGCCCCGGCGACTACGGTGACCGCTACTTGACGGTGAAGCCCTGCTCTTCGCCGTACTTCAGAGAGGCGTCCTGCCAGGCCTTCAGGCCGTCCTGCAGCGTGCTGGAGGAGGTGTACGCCTTGCCGACCGTGTCGTTGAAGATGCTGTTGGCGTAGACCTGGAAGGGCAGGTAGGACCAGCCGCTGACGACCTGCGAGGCGGACTCGGCGAGCACCTGGTTGACCTTCTGGCCGCCGAAGTAGGGGAACTCCTTGTCCTGGAACTTCGGGTCCTGCAGCTGGGCGGTGGTGGCGGGGAAGGCGCCGCCGTCGACCCGGGTCTGCACCCCCTCGTCCACGTTGGCGTACTTGAGGAAGGCGTAGGCGAGGTTCTTGTTGGCGCTGGCCTCGGGGATCGCGAGCGAGCTGCCGCCGTTCTCGGCGGTGGACCTGCCGCCGGCCTCCCACTGCGGCATGGGCGCGACCTGCCACTTGCCCTCTCCGGCCTTGACCCCGGACTCGAGGTTGGCGGGCATCCAGGCGCCGATGACCAGGGTGGCGATGGTGCCGTCGCCCAGGCCCTTGTACCAGGCGTCGCTCCAGCTGGTGGTCGGCGCGAGCAGCTTGCCGTCGATCAGCTTCTGCCAGAGGGCGGTGAACTTCTGCGTGCCCGGCTCGGCGAAGTCGATCCCGACCGTGGTGCCGTCCACGGTGTACGGCTTGCCGCCCGCCTGCCAGATCATGCTGGTGGTGAAGCCCGCGTCGCCGGTGTCGTTGGTGATGTACGCCTTCGGGTTCGCCTTGTGCAGCTTCTCGGCGTCCGCCGCGAACTCGTCCCAGGTGGTGGGCACCTTGAGGTCGTACTTGTCGAAGACCTCCTTGTTGTAGAACAGCGCCATCGGGCCGGAGTCCATGGGCAGGCCGTAGATGCCGTTGCCCATGTGGACGGAGCTCCACGGGCCGGGGGTGAAGGTGCCGTCCAGCTTGCCCGCGCCGAGGGCGCTGAGGTCGGCGACCGACTTGGCGAGGGCGAACTGCGGCAGGGCGTAGTACTCCACCTGGGCGACGTCCGGCACCCCGGACCCGGCCTTGATCGCGTTCTGCAGGGCCGTGTACTGGTCGTTGCCGGTGCCGGCGTTGACGAGGTTGACCTTGACCTTCGGATACTTGGCCTGGAAGTCCGCGACGACCTGCTTGAGCGTCGGCTCCCACGCCCAGACGGTGATGGAGCCGCCGGTGTCGAGCGCCTTCTGGATGTCGGCGTCGGAGACGGCCGCGGACGCCGCGGGGGCGGGCGGGCGCGTCGGCGCCCGGGGAGGAGCCGTCGTCGCCGGAGCCGCAGGCGCCGGCGGTGAGCGACACGGTCAGGGCCGCGCCCAGCAGGAGGGCGCGACGGCGGGTTATCGCCATGGGATGTGCCTTTCTGAGTTATCCGGGGAGACAGACGTCGGTGGGGGCGGCCATACCGTGCCGGTCATCGCGTGGCCGGTCACGCCGTGCCGGTCGTTCCTTGGCCGGTCATTCCTTGACGCTTCCGGCGGCCAGGCCCGACTGCCAGTAGCGCTGCAGCAGCAGGAACGCCGCGATCAGCGGGATGATGGTGAGCAGCGAACCGGTGATCACGAGGTTGAAGATTGCCTCGCCGCCCGCCGTGAGGGCCTGCTGGTTCCATTCCTTGAGGCCGACGGTGAGTGGATACCAGTCGGGGTCCTTCAGCATGATCAGCGGCAGGAAGTAGTTGTTCCAGGTCGCGACCACGTTGAAGAGCAGCACCGTGACCAGGCCGGGTGCCAGCAGCGGCAGGCTGATGCGGAAGAAGGTGCGGAACTCGCCCGAGCCGTCCACCCGCGCCGACTCGAGGATCTCCTTCGGCACGGCGTCGGTGGCGAAGGTCCACATCAGATAGAGGCCGAACGGCGAGACCAGCGACGGGATGATGATCGCCCACGGAGTGTCGGTCAGGCCCATCTTGGCGAACATCAGGAACGTGGGGACGGCAAGCGCGGTGCCGGGCACCGCCACCGCCCCGATCACGACGGCGAACACCGCCTTCTTGCCGGGGAAGTCGAACTTCGCCAGCCCGTAGCCCGCCAGCGTCGCCAGCAGGGTCGCGCCGCCCGCCCCGACGACCACGTACAGCAGGGTGTTGAGCAGCCAGCGGACGAAGATCCCGTCGTTGTACGTGAAGGTCGTGCCGATGTTGTCGAACAGGGCGAAGTCGCCGTCGAACCACAGGCCGAAGGAGCCCAGCAATCCCTCCTGGGTCTTGGTGGCGTTGATCACCAGCCAGACCAGGGGGAGCAGCGTGTAGACGAGCATGAGCGCGGTCAGCACGGTCAGCGTCGCGCTGCGGCGGTCCTGCGGGGACCGGCGCCGCCGGAACCCGTGCCTGATCACCAGGGGAGCATGGCCCGGGGTGGTCTTCCGGCCGGTGACCGGAGCAGTGGTCGCCATGGGTCAGACCGCCTTCCGCATGCCGCGCAGCTGGACGAGGTAGGCGACGATCATCGTGATGATCCCCATGACGATGGCGACCGTCGCCGAGTAGTTGAACTGCTGGCCCGCGAAGGACAGCGAGTAGGCGTAGTAGTTCGGCGTGAAGTAGGTGGTGACCGAGTTCGGCGCGATCGTCTTGAGGATGCTCGGCTCGTTGAACAGCTGGAAGCTGCCGATGATCGAGAAGATCGTGGCGATCAGCAGCGCGCCGCGCAGGGCGGGAAGCTTGATCGCCCAGATGATCCGGAGCTGGCCGGCCCCGTCGAGCGCGGCCGCCTCGTACAGCGAGGGGTTCACCACCTTCAGCGCCGAGTAGAGGATCAGCATGTTGTAACCCACGAACTCCCAGGTCACGATGTTGCCGATCGACGCGAGGACCAGGTCGGGCGACAGCGGGTCGGGCAGCGAGAGCCCGAACGCCTCGTTGATGTTGCCGATCAGGCCGAACCTGGTCCCGTACATGAAGCCCCACATCAGCGTGGCGACGACCGCGGGCACCGCGTACGGCAGGAACACCGAGATCCGGAAGAACGCCGTGCCGTACAGCCTGCCGCTGTCGATCGCGAGCGCGACCAGCAGCGCGAGGAACAACATGATCGGCACCTGGACGACCAGGAAGAGCGCGACGCGCCCGAACGCCGACCAGAACTGCGGGTCCTGCAGGACCTTCAGGTAGTTGTCGGCGCCGACGAAGGCCGTCCCGCCGATCAGCCGGGTGCGGAACAGGCTGAGGTAGATCGAGTACGCGATCGGGGCCAGGAAGACCAGCGCGAAGACCGCCATGAACGGCCCGACGAACTGCCAGCCGACCCATGACCTGCGTCTGGCGGCCAAGACCCCCCGAGCATTCGAATACCCTTCCGAGACCACCGGCTCGCTCCTCTCCGCGGCGTGGTTACCGGCCGTGACTCTCCTGTTTACGTGAACATCATGAGCATGTTTACGTGAACATCGCGAGCGAACGAGCACGGCTCTGTCGTGGCGGAGGGTGATCTCTCGAGTCGCCGAGGTTATGTTTACGTAAACTTCTGCTGCGGTATGGTGGCACCCGTCCTACGAGAGGTCAAGGGCTCCCCACGTCACACCCGGTCGGATCGCGACGTACGATCTTCGGCGACGGGGGCGAGCAGGCGGGAGCGACACAGCGATGGATCCGGACGGCCCGGCCCGGCAGGCCCCGGCGCCGATCGGCGGCGCGCAGCGGGGCGGCTCGGGCATCCCGGGCGGGCGCCGAAAGCAGAGGGTCTCCATGGCCGACGTGGCCAGGCTCGCCGGCGTCTCGTCGCAGACGGTCTCCAGGGTCGCCAACGGCCATCCCGGCGTCGTCGGCGCGACCCGGGAGCAGGTGCTCGCGGCGATGCGGGAGCTGGGCTACCGGCCCAACAGCGCCGCCCGGGCGCTGCGGTACGGCCAGTTCAACACTATCGGCGTGATCCTCTTCGGGCTGGCCTCGACCGGCAACAGCCGCACCGTGGAGGCGATCGCCACCCACGCCGCGGCCGAGGGCTACGCGATCACGCTGATCCCCATCGGCATCCCGACCCAGGACAACGTGCTGGGCGCCTTCACCCGGATGGGCGAGCTGGCCGTCGACGCCGTCATCGTCATCATCGAGATCCACCTCCTCGACGCCGGCACGGTGACGCTTCCTCCCGGCGTCCACGTCGTCGTCGTGGACTCCGACGCCGGAGACCGCTACAGCGTGGTCGACACCGACCAGGCCGAAGGCGCCCGGCTCGCCGTACGCCACCTCCTCGACCTGGGCCACGAGACGGTCTGGCACGTCACCGGCCCCAAGACGTCCTTCGCCAGCCAGCGCCGGGCGCAGGCCTGGCGCCTGGCCCTGGAGGAGGCCGGGCGGCCGGTGCCCCCGCCGCTGCACGGCGACTGGTCGGCCGAGTCGGGTTACGCCGCCGGGCTGGCGCTGGCCGGCGAACCCGGCTGCACGGCGGTGTTCGCCTCCAACGACCAGATGGCCCTCGGCCTGCTGCGCGCCTTCCACGAGCGGGGGCGCGCGGTGCCCGCCGACGTCAGCGTGGTCGGCTTCGACGACATCCCCGACGCCTCCTGCTTCGTCCCTCCGCTGACGACCGTCCACCAAGACTTCGCCGAGGTCGGGCGGCGCTGTGTCCAGGGCGTGCTGAGGCAGATCCGCGAGGGCGGGGCGTCCCGGCCCGGCACCGACCTCGTCCCCACCCGCCTGGTCGTCCGCGAGAGCACGGCGCCGCCGCCGCGCGCCCGGCCGTAAGGCGGCCACGTGCCGGTTCGCGAGCGGCCGGCGCGGGCGTCAGGTGGCCTTCCCGGCGGTCAGCGACGGCATGGCGGGGATCACGGCGGCGAGCCATCCGGCAGGGTCCGCGGTGAAGCGCGGCGCCGCCTGCGTCTCCCACCACGACCGTGCGGCGACGATCGTCTCCGCCTTCCCCGTCCGGCCGTCCCGGTAGGCGACCTCGCGCTGCCCGGTCTCCCGTACGACGACGCGGCCCCGCTTCGCGCCGGCCTCGTAGTCGTTCCAGTTGATGCCGTGGCCGGCCCACAGCATCTCCTGCATCTGCCCCGTGGACCTGCCGTGGAGCTCCCGGTGGGAGAACTTCGCCTGCGCCGCCATCGTGATGCTGTTGCGCACGCAGTCGTTCTGCCGCCACAGGAAGTAGTTCGCGACTTCGAAAGGGTCGGCGAGGGTGAACGCGCGGGCGTCGAACGTGGCACGCCGGCCGTCCGCGGGCCCGGTGCCGTATGCCTCGTTGAACGTGATCGTCGCGATGCTCGCGGCCACGCTGACGACCTTCTGGGTCACGCCGCCGAACCACGGCTGCGAGGACGGGGTGGCGAAGTCGGTCATGAGGACGCTGCACTCGTCGGACTGGACGTACGCGAACACGCTGCCGGTGATCTCCTCGCACAGCGCCCTGCCGACCTCGTTCATGGCGTCCATGACGGCGCGGTCGAACGGCCGGTGGGCGTCGCGGAGGAAGGTGTGGAACGCCCGCCCGTCGACGCGGAGGATCGTGTACGCCCGGCGCGGCAGCACACTCCTGGTGGCGTGCTCGTACGCCTTCATGCGGTCGCCGAGCGCGGTCTTGTCGCTCATGCCGGTCTCTCCTTGGCCTCTGCCGCTTGGCCGGTCTCGGGGTGGGGGTGGGCGATGCAGGATCTCACGCCACGGGGGAGGGGCCGCCACCGCTTATCGCCACCCTTATCGCGAGCGAGGACGGAGACCGGCGTTCCTCGATGGCAGGTGCGTCAGGCGCCGGGATGTGAGGCAGCGCGGCCTGTTCAGCCGTCCACCTCTTCATCGGGGACCTGGAGCCTGCCCAGGAGCATCAGCAGGAGCTCGTCCACGATCTGGTCGCGGGTGGCGTCGACCCAGCCGACGGCCCAGTCGTGCATGAGCCCGTTGATCGCCCCGATGAACGCGGCGGCTGTGATGCGGAAGTCGCGCGGGGGGGATCTCGCCGCGGCCGGCGGCGTCGTCCAGTTGCTCGCACAGGAAGTCGATCCAACGGGCGCGGCGGTCCAGGCGCTGGCGGTCCAGCCGGGGGCTCACGCCGATGATCTCCACGAACGCGATGCGGGTGTGACGGGGGTCGGCGGTGGCCCCGGCGGCGTACGCGCGGAACAGCCGGGTGCAGCGGTCGATGGGCTCCAGGTGCCGCACCTGGGGGAGCACGGCGAGGACGGACCGCTGGGCGACGTCGTTGACGTACAGGTGCAGCTCGGCCAGCAGGTCCTCCAGGGTGTGGAACTCCTCGTAGAACTGGCGGCTGGACAGGCCCGCGGCCCGGCACACGTCCGTGATCCTGGTGGCGCGGTAGCCGGGGCCGCCGCCGAACAGGTCCAGGCCCGCCTCGAGGAAGCGCCTGCGGCGCTCGGCCTGCCGTTCTTCCGCCGATCTGCCGCCGTACCGGCCCGCCGCCGGGGTGATCCTGCCCGCCACCGCGTCCTCCGCTCCGTGATGCATGAATTTTGGGCCTTGTAGGCGGGCGTCACACGTGCCTACCATCCAGTAACAAGTCTGAATATCGAAATGTTCAGACTTGCGCGGGTCCGCGCGCCGAGGCGTGCGGACCCCCACGGCCGGCCATGCTCGATCTCCGTCCACCTCCCACCCCCCCGGAGGAAGAACATGCACGCTTCGGCCCTCGCACGCCGGCGCGGATCACTGCTCGCCGTCGCCGTGGCGGTCACCGCCGCCGTCGTCTACGGCGCTCCCGCCGGTCCCGCGCGCGCCGCCGACGGACTGCGCGAGGTGATGTTCGTCGGCAACAACTGGGACGGCACCGCTGACGTCATCGAGTCGAGCGGGAGCTTCGCCAGGATCGGCCGGATCAACGTCATCCCCGACAAGGCCCGGCGGCTGGCCGAGATCTACCTCAACCCCGTCAAGCTGGCCTTTTTCCTGGGCATCCGGCAGGGCCCCGGGGAGGGGCACGACCAGTTCGTCGACGACATGTACGCCACCCCGGACGGCACGGCCATGGTCGTCTCCCGCCCGAGCTTCGCCGACGTGGTGTCGATCGACCTGGCCACCGGTGCGATCAGGTGGCGGTTCCCGGTCTCCGGCTTCCGCGCCGACCACATGGCCGTGTCGCCCGACGGCGCCAAGGTCGCGGTCTCGGCCTCCACCTCCAACACCGTGCACGTCCTGGACATCAACACCGGCAGGCAGCTCGGCTCGTTCGGCGCCGGCGACAAGCCGCACGAGAACATCTTCACCGGCGGCGGCAGGTACATCTGGAACATGTCGATCGGCGAGGTCGACAACGACTTCGACAGCCCGTCGCAGGACTGGCTGAAGGGCGACCGCCACATCACGATCGCGGACGCCTCGACGTACAAGGTCGTCAGGACCATCGACATGCGGGACCGGCTGGACGCCTTCGGCCGCAAGGACCTGTCGGACGCGGTGCGGCCCGCCGTCTTCACGCCCGACGAGTCGAAGCTGTACTTCCAGGTCTCGTTCTTCAACGGCTTCGCCGAGTACGACACGGCCACGGACAGGATCACGCGAATCAAGACCCTGCCCAAGAACCCCGCCACCAGCGAGGACCGCACCACCTGGGTCAACGACTCCCGCCACCACGGGCTGTCGATCAACCCCGCCGGCGACAAGCTCTGCGTCGCCGGGACGATGGACGACTACGCCACCGTCGTCGACCGGGCCACGCTGCAGGAGGGCCCGCTGGTGAGCGCGTCCAAGCCCTACTGGGCCACCGTCAGCGGCGACGGACGGGCCTGCGTCATCTCCGAGAGCGGCGCCGACCGGGTCACCGCCATCGACTTCGCGACCGGACAGAAGATCGTCTCGGTGCCGGTCGGCGACCACCCGCAGCGCGTCCGCATCGCCCGCATCCCGGCCGGCTGGACCCCTCCGGCCGCCGGCTGAACCCCCCGCGAGTGCCGGGACGGGCCGCCCCGCCCCGGCACCACCGTCGCGCTCCGGGTTCGGAGCCGATGGGGATTCAGGAGCCCTCGTCCAGTTGGATGGCGGCGCCGGGGCAGACGGCGGCGGCTTCGCGGACCGCGCTGTGCCGGTCCTCGGCGGGCTCGGCCTCCAGCAGGACGACGATGCCGTCCTCGTCGCGCTGGTCGAACACCTCCGGTGCGATCAGCACGCACTGGCCGGCGCCGCAGCACTTCGCCTCGTCGACGATGACCTTCATGTCCATGTCCTCCTTGCCATCGGGTCTTCGTGGTCGGGGGTCACCAGCGGACTGGGACCTCGCGCAGGCCGCCGACGGCCAGCCCCTCCACGCGTTCCAGCTCCTCCACCGGCACGGCCAGCTCCAGCGTCGGGAGCCTGCGCAGCAGCACCTCCAGGACGACCTGCAGCTCGGTGCGGGCCAGCGCCTGCCCGAGGCAGGAGTGGGCGCCGGAGCCGAAGGCCAGGTGGGGGTTCGGGCTGCGGGTCAGGTCCATCTCGGCGGCGTTCTCGAAGGCGGTCTCGTCGCGGTTGGCGGCGGCCATGCTGCATACCACGGTCGTGCCGCGGGGCAGGACCGTGCCGCTGACCTCGGTCTCCGCGTTCAGGTAGCGGGGCAGGCCGAAGCCGGAGTTGGCGTCGAAGCGCAGCGACTCCTCCACCGTCGTGCGGATCAGCGACGGGTCGGCCAGCAGCCGCTCCCACCGGGAGCGGTCGGCCAGCAGCATGGAGACCATCTTGCCGATCATGTTGGCGGTGGTCTCGTGCCCGGCGACCAGCAGCGCCATACCGGTGACCAGGATCTGGATGTCGGACAGCCCGCCGTCTTCCGGGCCGCCGACCGCGATCAGCTCGCTCAGCAGGTCGTCGCCGGGCTCGGCGCGCTTGGCGGCGACGAGGTCGGACATGTACTGGAAGAACTCGCCCTGGGCGGCCTCGATCTCGTCCTTGCCGTAGCGGGTGAGGTTGAGCAGCGTGTCGGACCAGTAGGAGAACCGGTCCCGGTCGGCGGCGGGCACGCCGAGCATGTCGCAGATCACGTAGACCGGCAGCGGGAAGCCGAGGCTCGCCCTGAGGTCGCCCGGCGCACCGCGCTTGACCATGTCGTCGATGAGATCCTCGGCGATCCGGATCATGGCGGGCCGCATGGCGTTCATGCGCTTGGCGGTGAACCACTTGCCGACCAGGCGCCGCCAGTGCTGGTGCTCCTCGCCGCTGTCGGGGATGATCGTCGCCATCTCGCTGCTGAACACCCCGCCGCCGTCCGCCGACAGCCGGGCCGCGTCGGGCGCGTTGAGCTGGCGGGTGAAGCGCGGGTCGGCCAGCACCTGCTTGACGTCCTCGTAGCGGGTCAGCAGCGTCGCCCCGTCGCCGCTGGGCAGCGTGACGTGGGCCACCGGGCATCGGGCGCGCAACTCGGCCCACTCCGCGGGCGGGTCCAGCGCCGCGTCGTTGGGGATCGGGTAGCTCAGGACCTGGTCGTTGACACTCATTCGGCATCTCCTCTTATGGATGGTCGGTCGCCGTGCACCCCCAGATGGGAAGGACGGCGCCCATCACGTATGCCCGGGTAAGCGTGAAGGCCGGTCGTGCCGGTGCCCGTCTGCATGCAAACTCCGGGGCGTCTTCGGGACGGGTGTCTCAGCGTCGGGTGTGTCAGGGGCGGGCGGCGGCCGTGCTCACGGCGTGCGCCCACGCGGCGCCGGCCGCGATCATCGCCCGCCAGGCGCGCAGGTCTTCGGCGGCATGCCGACGGAGAGCACCCCGGTCAGCCGCTCGTCCGTGCGGTAGGCGAGCAGGAAACGCCGCTGCGCGATGTCGCCGTCCACGACGACCGCCTCGTCGTGGCCGCGCAGGTGCCCGTACGCCTGGATCTTCATGTCGTACTGGTCCGACCAGAAGTACGGCACCGGGGCGAACGGCCGCCGGGCCTCGGGGGAGAGCAGGTTGCGGGCGACGGCCATGCCCTGCTCGGCGGCGTTGGTGCGGTGCTCGACCCGCATGGCCGTGCCGAACAGCGGGTTGTGCCAGCGGGCCACGTCCCCGGCCCCGTACACGCCGGGTGCGGCGGCGCTGAACTCGTCGCACACCAGCCCGTCGGCCAGGGAAAGCCCGCTGCCCTCCAGCCAGCCGGTGTTGGGCACGGAGCCGATGGCCACCAGCACGTCGTCGGCCGGCAGGACCGTCCCGTCGCCCAGGCGCACACCGCTGACCGCGCCGCCGGCTCCGACGACCTCGCGGACGGCGGCGCCGGTGCGCAGGTCGACCCCGTGGTCACGGTGGACCTGGGCCAGGAACCGGCCGCCTGCTCGCCGACGGCCTGCGCCATCGGGACCGGGCCCGCCTCCAGCATCGTCACCGCCACCCCCATGCCGCGGGCGACGGCGGCGACCTCGGCGCCCACGAACCCGGCGCCGACGATCACCAGCCGCCGTCCCGGACGCAGCCGGTCCTTCAGCGTGAGAGCGTCGTCCAGGGTGCGCAGCGTGTGGATCCCGGTCACCCCCTCGCTTCCCGGCAGGCGGCGGGAGCGTACGCCGGTCGCGACGACCAGCCCGTCGTAGGGCACACGGGCGCCGTCGGCCAGCTCCACCGCCCGCCCGGCCACGTCAAGCCCGGTCGCGGCCACTCCCAGGCGCAGGTCGAGGCCCAGCGCCTCGATGTCGTCGTCCCGACGCAGCGGCAGCCGGCCGGGCTCCCATTCGCCGGTCAGGATCTGCTTCGACAGCGGCGGGCGGTCGTACGGCGGATGCGGCTCGTCGCCCACGAGCGTCAAGGCGCCCCGGTAGCCGGCCCTGCGCAGCGCCTCGGCGGTGATCAGCCCGCCCGCCGAGGCGCCGACGATCACGACCCGGTTCACGACTGCCCCAGCGTGTTCATCGCGTTCCCTCCGATAGCTGGTGAGACCGGCGACGGTGGCGCCGGTCAGGGCTCGGGGGACGCCCACGACCGGTTCAACCGGACAACGTTGTCCGGAACACCGTAGCCCGGCTGACAGTCATATGTCGAGTAAGGACGAAGTCGATGTCGAAAAATCGGACATTGATGTCCGGTTGCTATCCTGACCGCATGGCTGTAGCGCGCCGGACGAACAGGGGACCCAGCGCCGCGGCGGGGAACCGGGCGGCGCTGATCGCCGCGGCCCGGGAGGTGTTCGCCGCCGCCGGTTACGACGCGCCGCTCAGCGCGGTCGCCCGCGCCGCCGGAGTCGGCCAGGGCAGCCTCTACCGGCACTTCCCCGACCGCACCAGCCTCGCCCTGGCCGTGTTCGAGGACGGCGTCGCCGAGCTGGAGGCGCTGGCCGCCGAGCCCTGTGCGACGCTCGACGACCTGCTGGCCCTGATCAGGGAGCAGACCATCGCCTCGACCGCGTTCATCGAGATGGTCAGCGCGTACGCCGACGACCCGCGGATCATCGCCGTACGCGACCGCGTGGCCAAGGTGCTCGACGGCAAGCTCGCCGAGGCCCGGCGCGCCGGGCACGTCCGCGCGGACCTCACTACCGAGGACCTGATCCTGGCCGTCGGCATGTTCGCCGCGGTCCTCACCATGAGACCCGCGCCGGCCCGCCGCGTCGCCGCCGCACGGGCGTGGGCCCTGCTGCGCAAGGGCATGGACGCCTGACCGGGCGGTCCGGCGACAACTGAGCGAACCACGCTCGCCCGTGCGGCGCGCGTAAGCGCACCTCCTCGGGGACACGACAACGGGGAGGCGCATGGAGGACGGGTGGACGCGATCATCAACTGGCTCTGGGGCCTGTCGGGGGCGGTGCTCTACGCGGTCGTGGCCGCGCTGGTCTTCGCCGAGGACGCGCTGTTCGTGGGGTTCGTCGTGCCGGGGGAGACGGCCGCCGTGCTGGGCGGCGTGCTCGCCAGCCAGGGCAAGCTGTCGGTGTACTGGCTGGGGCTCGTGGTGACGCTGGCCGCCATCGCCGGCGACAGCGTGGGTTACCTCATCGGCCGCCGCGTCGGCCCCAGCGTCCTGGACGTACGGGTTCTGCGGCGCCGTCGCGACCGCGTGGAGAGGGCCCAGGCGCTGATTCGCCGGTGGGGCCCTCAGGCGGTGCTCATCGCCCGGTTCGTCGCGTTCCTGCGTGCCATGATGCCGACCCTGGCCGGGGTGTCACGCATGCACTACCGGCGGTTCTTCCTGTTCAACGTCCTGGGCGGGGTGCTCTGGGGCGTCGGTTACACCCTCCTGGGCTTCTTCGCCGGGGAGGCGTACGAGCAGGTGCAGTCGGCCGTCGGCGGTGTGGTCGCGGCCGTTCTCGCCGCGCTCGTCGTGACCGTCCTGGTCGTGTGGCGCGTCCGGCGGCACCGCAGAGGCTCCTGCGAGCGCGGGAACTCCGGCCGCTCGTGATGTCGTCGCCGCGGCTTTTTGTCGGTCCCGTCTGACAGGCTGGCTCTCTCATTCAAGTGCCTGTGAAGGAGGACGTGTGGCCAACTGGCGTGAAGTGGCCGAATCGGCACCGGAGTTCGCCGCCCGGGTCAGGGAGTCGTTCGAGTCGCACAAGCACAAGACCATCGCGACGCTGCGTAAGGACGGCTCGCCGCGGGTCAGCGGCATCGAGGCGTACATCATCGGTGACGAACTGTGGTTCGGATCGATGCCCGGTGCTCTGAAGGCCCGTGACCTGCAGCGTGATCCGCGCTTCGCCCTGCACGGCCCTCCGGTCATCCTCGGCGCCGGCGAGGCCGCCGGCTCATCGGGGGGTGACACGAAGCTGTCCGGCTATGCGGTCGAGGTCACCGATCGAGACCGGCTCGCGCCGATGCTGGCCGCCCGCGGCTTCGGTCCCGATGCCTTCAGCGAGTCCCATTTCTTCACGGCGGACATCCGCGAGGTCGTGTTGACGCAGATCGAGGGATCCGCCATGGTCATGGACCTCTGGCGCCCCGGGCAGGGAGTCCGCCGCCTCGATCGCCCCTAGGGCCTCTCGACCGGTTTCGGTCCTGGGCGAGGGCCGGCGTGTTCCAGCGTCCGATGACAGCCGTGATCGCCGAGGCCGCCGCCCATTCACGCGGCGGCATCAGCCCTGTGAGATCGGCTGCCGGCCTGCTGGGGCGGCATCGGCGGGGCCGGCGGCAATGACCGCGTCGAGCATGCCCTGTGACGCCTGCAGATCTTCGATGGTGTGGGTGATGCGCTCGCGCTCGCGGCGCAGTTGCGCCACCAGCTCGGAGCACACGGGCGCGAGGTTCGGGCCGTCGTCGCGGACGCAGGGCAGGACCTGGGCGATGGTGGTGGTCGACAGCCCGGCTGCGAGCAGGGTGCGGATGCGCCGGACGGTGTCCACGTCCGCGTCGCTGTAGACGCGGTAGCCGCTGGGCAGCCGTGCCGGCGCCAGCAGACCCTGTTCTTCGTAGTAGCGCAGCAGCCGCTCGCTGACCCCGGTCCGGCGGACCATCTCCCCGATGCGCACGTGATCTGCACCTCACCGCATTGACTCTCACATTGATGTGAGACTTTAGCATCTCGGTCATGACCACTGGCACAGCTCTCGTGGCTCTCTCGGCGACCCGGTCATCCCTGCTTTCCGCGCCGCGCCTGGCAGCCGCTTTGGCGGTACTCACCGCATGCGTGTTCGTCGTCGGCACCGCCGAGTGGGTCATGGTCGGGCTGCTGCCCCAACTGTTCGCCGATCTGCACCGCCCGCTGCCCGCCGTCGGGTCCCTGGTGACCTGGTACGCCCTCGTGGTCACCGTCGCCGGGGCGCTGGTGACAGCGAGGATGCTGCGCCTGGCACGCCGCCGCGCGCTGCTGGTCCTGCTGGGCGTGTTCCTCGCCGGCACACCGACTCCGAGGTCACCACGTTGCTCGCCCTGTTCGGGCTGGGCGCGGTCGTGGGTGACGTCCTCGGCGGCCGCCTGGCCGACCGCGCCCCAGCGCCTCCGCCTTCAATCTCGGCGTCGCCGGCGGCTCCCGGTTCGGCGGCCAAGCCCTCACCACTGGCCTCACCCTGCCGACCTGCCCTGGGCCGGTGCCCTGGTGGCAGGAGGCGCCGTGCTCCTCGCAGCGGTGGCCGCCCGCCGATCACGCACCACCACGATCACCGCGTAGTGATCCCTCACAGAGAAACAGAAGGAGAAACAGCCTATGTCCACTGCTCTGCCCAGCTCCCGCCTCGGCCGCGTGGTGCGCGGCACCGGCCCCGGCCTGTTGCTCGCCCATGGTGCCGGCGGCGGTATCGACGCCAACTACGGCCCCATCCTGGACACCCTCGCCGTGGAGCACACCGTCGTCGGGCCCGACTACCCCGGCACCGGCCGAACCCCGCGCGCGAAAGCTCCGCTTTCCCTGGACGGTCTGGCCGATGAGCTGGTTGCCACCGCCGTGGAGGAGGGCGTGGAGACCTTCGCCATCGCCGGTTACTCCCTCGGCGCCCCGGTCGCCATCCGGGCCGCCACCCGCCACCCTGACCGCGTGACCGCTCTGGTCCTCACCGCGGGCTTCGCCCACCCCAACCCGCGGTTCCTGCTCGCGGCCCGCATATGGCGCGACCTGCTCCGCGCCAACGACCTGGAGCGCCTGGCCGGCTTCCTATCCCTCATCGGCCTCAGCGCCCCCGCCCTGGACGCGATCGACCAGGACGACCTCGACACGGCCATCAAGACCACCGCGGCCACGATCCCGCCCGGCACGCCGGAGCACCTCGACCTGCTCATCGACCACGTCGACGTACGGCCCGACCTCGCCGCGCTCACGGTGCCGACCCTCGTCATCTCCACCACGCTCGACCAGCTCGTCACCCCGTACCATCACCGCCAGCTCAGCAACGCCATCCCCGGGGCGCGCTACGCCGAGATCCAAACCGGACATCTCCCGTTCATCGAGCAGCCCGAGCAGTGGGGCGCCCTCATCCGCGACTTCCTGCGCGACAGCCGCGCCTGAGCCCCGCACCCACTCCTGCCCTTACCCGGCCGGGCTGTCGGCGACATCCTTGGCGAGGAGGCGTGCGCAGGCGTGCGGGCCCGTCCGCGTGGACGGGCCCGCACGTGCCACGGCCGGTGCTCGGTCGCGGGTGCCGCGTACCCCGATCGCCGTCGGGATCAGGCCGGAGCGGTCCCGTGGCCGAGCCGCTCTCACGCCGGACCGAGCGGGCGGGAATCAGTCCTTGTTCGACTGCCGCCAGTCCCGCACGGCGTCGCGGATCTTGTCGAACACGGCCACCGGCGGGCCGAGCAGCATGTTCGCGGTCGCGGACTCCCCGGCGCCCGGATGGGGCCTGGTCGGCGAGATCGCCTCGGCGGCCCGGACCGCGCCGGCCATGCGGCGCAACCGCTCCGGGGGCGTCTCCCGACGCAGCCGGGGGAACTCCTCCCGCTCCTCGTGCGTGGCGTGGTCGACGACCGCCTTCTCCAGTGCGGCCAGCCGGGTGTCGAACTCGGGGTCGTCGACGCCGAGGTCGTACAGGTCGGACAGGGCGTGCTTGGCCTCGTCCTCCTCGTGCAGCCGGGCCTCGACGACCTCCTCTCCCGCCTTCGACCGCGCCGCCGGGTGCACGACCTGCTCCTCCGCGCTCTCGTGCACCGCCAGCAGCCGTACGAGCTCGTTGAACAGTTCGCGTTTGCGCTCGCCCCGGGCGGCGGCGACCTCCGCGAACATGGTCTTGATCTGGTTGTGCTGCGCCAGCAGCAGGTCGATGACGTCCTGTTCCGTAGCAGTGGCCACTTTCGTCACCTTTCGAGTCGGAGACTCCGACCCGCCTGCCCGAACCCGGATCGCCTACACCCGCGCCTCGCCCGGACGTCTTCCGTGAGCCGGAGGGCGCCGTGATGCGTCATAGAGAGCATGAGGATTTCGCGTATCGCGTTGCTGCCGTTGGCGGCCCTGCCCGTGCTGGCCGTCACCGCTCCCGCCGAGGCGGCCACGGCACACAGGAAGCTGCTCGTGGAGTTGCGGGAGGAGGGCGGTTCGCCGGGCTGCACAACCGGGTGGCCGTCTACACCGACGGCTGCGCCGTGCTGAGCCGCCGCACCGGCCCCACCGTCCGCAAATGCCTGACCACAGCCGAGTGGCGCGGACTGCGCGGCTCGCTGAAACACCTGCGGCTCGGGCGCTCCGAGTCCCAGCCTCCGGGGGCCGACTTCATCGCCTACCGGTTGTCCTACAAGGGGCACCGGGCAACCCGCTACACCCTGCCTCCCACCTGGCAACCGGTCGTGAGCAGGCTGGAGAAGGTCCTGGTCAAATACTGGGCGCCCAACTGACCGTCCCGGCTCAGCTGCGCAGGTAGGAGGCGCCGTTCAGGTCGACGATCGTGCCGCTGGCCCACTCGGCGTCCGGTGACGCCAGATAGAGGACGGCGGCCGCGATCTCCTCGGGCCTCGCCACTCTCCCGAACGGGCTCTGGGCGCGGATCTCGTCGCCTCGCGGCGCCTTGAGATGCTCGTCGGTCATGTCGGTCTCGACGAAGCCGGGCGCCACGGTCGCCACGGCGATGCCGAGGGGCGCCAGGGCGATGGCGAGCGACTGGCCCAGCGCGTTCAGGCCCGCCTTGCTGGCCCCGTAGGCGGGACTGTCGGGCTCCCCGCGGAAGGCGCCGCGTGAGGAGACGTTGACGATCCTGCCGCCCGGAGCCATGTGCCGTACGGCGTTCCAGGTGACGTTGGCCGGTCCGACGAGATTGACGGCCAGCGTCTCGCGCCACACCTCCTGCCACTCCTCGTACGAGGTCTCCATGATCGGGTGGTGCAGGAAGACCCCCGCGTTGTTGACCAGGACGTCGATGCCGCCGAGGGCGGCCGCGGCCTCCTCGACCATCCGCCGCGCGTCGGCGGGATCGGCGACGTCGGCCTGGACGACGGCGTGGCCCGCTCCCGGCAGTTCGGCACGGACCCGTTCGGCCAGTTCGGGGGAGCCGCGGTGATGGATGGCGACGCGGTCGCCGGCGGCGGCGAAGGCCGTCGCGATCGCCCGTCCGATTCCGCGCGACGCGCCGGTAACGAGGACTGCTCGCTCACTCACAGGGGGAGACTAGCGTCCCTTCTGTTCCGATCATCACGGTGTGGTGCCCCTTCGAGGGGAGATCCGCTGAGTTTGCCGCGGCATGAGACAGGAGCGGTGATCGAGCGGCCACGGTTTGGCGTTGCGGCGGGCCCAAGGAAAGCGATGGGTGGTTCTCTGTAAAAAGAGAGTCATAGGTGCCTGTTGTCTGAAATACGCCGATTTATCGTGGTGCCTTCCCCATGCAGCTTCGCGTCGACCGGGAGGGAGGGCTGTGAGATCCGGACGACTGAGACTGCGTCCCCACTCCATCCGTACTCGTTACACCCTCACCGTGGGGGTCCTGGCCCTGATCGTCCTCACGGTGATCGGTGTCAGCCTGGACCTCGGTGCGCGCGGCCGGGTCCAGGACCGTGCGTTCGGTGAGACGCAGCGCGTCGGCATCGCCTGGATCTCGTCGATGCGGCCCGGCCGGATTCCCCAGCCCTACCCGGTCGATCACGTCGAGTTCCTCCAGCTCGTCGACTCCAAGGGGAGGGTGGAGGCGGCCACCCGCGCCGCGGCGAACAGGCCTCTCAGCGAGGTGCGGCCGTCGGTCCGCGACCGCGTCCGGTATCTCGCCGAGTGTCCGTCCGAGGGGCGCTGCCTTCTGGTCACGGCCATGCGGATCCTGCCGCAGGCGGCCGACGTGCTGTGGGCCGGCGAGCCGCATTTCCTGTACGCCGCGACCGTACAGCCGTGGATCCTGGCGGCGCACCGGCTGGAGTTCGGCATCCTCGCCGCGGTCCTGCTGGTCTCCGCCATCGCCGCCTGGACCACCTGGCTGGTGGTGGGCCGGACGCTGCGGCCCGTGACGGCCATCCGCGAGCAGGTACGCGAGGCGACCCGCAGCGACCTGCGGCTGAGGGTCCCCGAGCCGCCCGGCGACGACGAGATCGCCCAGCTCGCCCGCACCTCCAACCAGTACCTGGAGCGGCTGGAGGAAGCGGTGACCTACCAGCGCCGCTTCGCCTCCCTGGCCAGCCACGAGCTCAGGTCCCCGGTGGCCGCCCTGCGCACCCAGCTCGACGAGGCGCTCACCTACCCCGAGGATGTCGACCCGCGCGAGACCATCCGCACCGCGATGCGCACGACGGAGCGGTTCCAGGCGATCATCGACGAGCTGCTGGCCTACACCCGGCTCACGAACGCCTCCACGTCGCGCCCCGAGCCGCTCGACCTCACCGCGCTGGTGCGTGACGAGGTCGCCGCGCGGTCGCACGGCACCTCGGTGACCCTGCGCGCCACGGGCGGCCCGCTGCTCGTCGAGGGCGTGCGGCTGCACCTGATCGGCGTCGTGAACAACCTCCTGACCAACGCGCAGCGGCACGCCTGCTCCCGCGTCGAGGTCACGGTGGAGCGGGCAGGGGATCACGCCGTGCTGGCCGTCCAGGACGACGGCGACGGCATCGCCCCGCAGGACCGCGAGCGGGTCTTCGAACCCTTCGTCCGTCTCGCCGACGGGCGGCGCCGCGACCCCGGCGGCAGCGGCCTGGGCCTCGCAATCTGCCGCGAGACCGCCAAGGCCCACAACGGATCCCTCACGATCGAGGACGCCCGCGCGGGGCCCGGTTCGTGCTCCGCATCCCCGTGCTGTCCGGAGCCCAGGACGCCGGGACGGGGACGGCGCCCGCCCAGGCGGGCAGCACGACGGAGCGCCCCAGGACCCATGTCGCCACGTGACCGGCGCCCTCCTACCTACCCCCGAGGGTGCGTACGGTGACCTCCAGCCGGGAGGCGAGCTCGGCCACGCTCGTGCCGTACGTCTCGGCCACGGTGACGCCCTCGGGGCCGATGTGGAAGACGGCCAGGTCGGTGTAGACGCGGCTCACGCAGGCCAGCCCGGTGAGCGGGTAGGTGCATTCGGGGACGAGCTTGGGCGTGCCGTCCTTGGCGAACAGCGTCATCATGACGAACACCTGCTTGGCGCCGGTGGCCAGGTCCATGGCGCCGCCGACCGCGGGGATGGCGTCGGGAGCGCCGGTGTGCCAGTTGGCCAGGTCGCCGCGCTCGGAGACCTGGAAGGCGCCGAGCACGCACACGTCGAGGTGACCGCCGCGCATCATCGCGAACGAGTCGGCGTGGTGGAAATAGGAGGCGCCCGGCAACTCGGTGACGGGCATCTTGCCGGCGTTGGTCAGATCGGGGTCGATCTCGTCGCCGTGGGCGGCGGGTCCCATCCCGAGCATGCCGTTCTCGGTGTGCAGGACGACCCCGGAGCCGGCCGGGAGGTGGTCGGCGACCGTCGTCGGCTGGCCGATGCCGAGGTTGACGAAGGACCCGGGCGGGATGTCCCGGGCGACGAGGGCGGCGAGTTCGTCGCGGCCGAGCGGGCCGCGGCCGAGGTGTTCGACGGTCCTCACAGGGGTTTTCACAGTGGTTTTCACGACGTCGCCTCCGTCGCGCTCAGGTCCAGGATCCGGTCGACGTAGATGCAGGGGGTGACCACGGCCTCGGGGTCCAGCTCGCCGGTCTCGACCACGTGGTGCGCCTGCGCGATCGTCAGCGTCGCGGCGGTCGCCATGACCGGCCCGAAGTTGCGCGCGGTCTTGCGATAGACGAGGTTGCCCATCCGGTCGCCGACATGGGCGGCGATGAGGGCGACGTCCCCCTTGATCGGATACTCCAGCACGTAGTCGCGGCCGTCGATGGTGCGCGTCTCCTTGCCCTCGGCCAGCGGCGTGCCGACCCCGGTCGGGCAGTAGAAGGCGCCGATGCCGGCCCCGGCCGCACGCATGCGCTCGGCGAGGGTGCCCTGCGGGACGACCTCCAGCTCGATCTTGCCGGCCCGGTAGAGGCCGTCGAAGACCCACGAGTCGCTCTGGCGCGGGAACGAGCAGATCATCTTGCGCACCCGCCCGGCGGCCAGCAGCGCCGCCAGGCCGGTGTCGCCGTTGCCCGCGTTGTTGCTGACCACCGTCAGGTCCGTGGCCCCCTGCCGGATCAGCGCGTCGATGAGCCGTACGGGCATGCCGGCCATGCCGAAGCCGCCGATCAGCACGGTGGAGCCGTCCGCGATGCCCGCGACCGCCTCGGCGGGGTCGGTGAACACCGTGGTCATGACGCGCTCACGTTCTCGAGCACGACGGCCAGGCCCTGGCCGACGCCGATGCAGATGGCGGCAACGCCCCACCGCTCGCGCCGTTCGCGCAGCACGTGGGCGAGCGTGCCGAGCACGCGCCCGCCGGAGGCGCCCAGGGGATGGCCGATGGCGATGGCGCCGCCCCTGGTGTTGACGATCGCGGGGTCGACCTTCCAGGCGTCGAGGCACACCAGCGACTGCACGGCGAACGCCTCGTTCAGTTCGACGGCGCCGACGTCGTCCCAGCCGATGCCGGCCCGGCGCAACGCCTGGTTGGCCGCCTCGACCGGCGCGTACCCGAACATCTGCGGTTCGAGCGCCGTGGCGCCGCGACCCGCGACGCGGGCGATCGGGTCGCGCCGATCCGGTCGGCGGCGGCCCGCGAGCCGAGCACGACCGCCGAGGCGCCGTCGTTCAGCGGGGAGGCGTTGCCGGCCGTGATCGCGCCGTCGGGGCGGAAGGCCGGCTTGAGCCCGGCGAGGATCTCCGGCGTCGTGCCGGGCCTGATGCCCTCGTCCCGGGTGAGGTCGGCGCCCTCGACCGGGACGACCAGGTCGTCGTAGAAGCCGTCGTTCCAGGCCGCGTCGGCCAGCACGTGCGACCGCGCGGCGAAGGCGTCCTGCCGTTCGCGCGAGACACCGAACCTCTCGCCGAGCTGCTCGTTGGCCTCGCCGAGGGAAACCGTCCACTCCTTGGGCATGCGCGGGTTCACCAGCCGCCAGCCGAGCGTCGTGGAGACCGCGGTCACGTCCCCGGCGGGAAAGGCACGGGAGGGCTTGGGCAGCACCCAGGGAGCCCTCGTCATCGACTCCACGCCACCGGCGACGACGACGTCGGCGTCGCCGCTCTCGATGGTCCGCGAGCCGATCATGGCGGCGTCCAGGCTCGACCCGCACAGCCGGTTCACCGTGGTGGCCGGCACGGTCACCGGCAGCCCGGCCAGCAGCACGGCCATCCGGCCCACGTTGCGGTTGTCCTCGCCGGCGCCGTTGGCGTTGCCCCACACCACGTCGCCGATCTCCGCCGGATCCAGCCCCGGGAGCTTGGCCAGCACACCGCGCAGCGCGGTGGCCGCGAGGTCGTCCGGCCGGACACTCGCGAGCGCCCCGTTGAACCTGCCGAACGGCGTGCGCGCCGCGGCGTAGACGAAGGCCGAGCCCATCACGTTCCCTTCTTGTTCGCTATGCGAACGTGGGTTCATTTTGCGAACGCCACGAGCATAGTCCATGCCGTCGACCCGCGACCGGGGCGTCCTCGGGCGCACCGGCGGAGGCGAGGGCTCCGGACGGTAGCCGCCGGCGAGGAGCGACGCCCCAACGATCTCCAAGCGGTTCACAAGGGCGGCGCGTCAGGCTGGCGCGGTCGATGTGGTGACGACCCTTGAGAGAATCATCGTGAGGACAGCAAACGTGACCAGTAAGTTCGCCGCGGGCGTGGCCGTCGCCCTGACCGCGCTGATCGCCCAGCCGTCGGCCGCCCAGTCCGCCGAGGCCGCGACGACGTACAGCAGCCCGTGCCAGGGGATCCGCAACTGCATGGGAGAAATGCAGAGCGGTGAGGGGTGGATGATCGAGACCCCGCAGAAGAACTGGAAGCGGGTGATCTACCAGTTCAAGCACCTGAAGAAGAGCGAGAAGAGGGTGTGCGCCCACGAATACCCGCGTCTGACCATGTGGATCAACGACCCGAACGGCAAGCGCCACAAGACGGTCGTCATCAAGGCGTCCGGCAAGCTTCCCCGTCGCGCCTGCTTCTACTAGGAAACCGACGCCGGTCGGCCTAACCTGGGGGCGGTGTCGGTCGACGGTACGGCGGAATACGCCGATCTCGCGGGATTGCCTCCACTGGTCAGGCGTGCGGTCGAGGTGGCCCGGCAGGCGGGCTTCGCCCCTTCCTGCCGGCCTGAGCAGGGGCGGCTGCTGTACGCCCTGGCGGCCGGGGCCGAGATGATCGGGGAGACCGGCACCGGATGCGGCGTAGGCCTGGCATGGCTGGCCTCGGGCGCCCGGCCCGGGGCCCGGCTGGTCAGCGTCGAACGGGACGCACATCGAGCGTCCCTGGCCGCCCAGGTCTTCCTCGATCATCCGCAGGTCTCGGTGATCCGCGGTGACTGGCGGGAGATCTACCGGGACGGGCCGTATGACCTGCTGGTGCTCGACGGCGGCGGCCAGGGCAAGAGCGGCGAGCAGCCGGCTGATCCGCACCGGCTGCTCAATCCGGGAGGCACGCTGGTCATCGACGACCTGACCCCGGCTCGGCACTGGCCGCCGCGGTTCGACGGCACCGTCGACCAGGCGCGGATGCACTGGCTCGGCCACCCAGGACTGGACGCGGCCGAACTTCGCCTCGCGCCGGATCTGGCCGCGCTCGTGGCCACTCGCCGGTTCGCCGAGACGTCCGGCACGGCGGATTGCTGAACCGGGTCGCGCAGCGCGACCCTTCCCTCCGGGTCAGGGCTTCGTGGCGGTGACGGGCTCGGGGACGTCGTGACCGGCCGTACGGCCCGCCGGGCGTGCGGGGAGCGCCATGGTCACTGCGGCGGCGACGAGGGCGGCGGCGCAGCCGATCAGCATCCCGGCGCGGAAGCCGCCCTCCGACGCAGCACGTGTCCGCCCAGCCGGATGGTCATCTGCGACAGGACGACGCCGACCACCGCGGCCGAGACCGTGGTGCCGATGGAGCGCATCAGCGTGTTGAAGCTGTTGGCGGCGGCGGTCTCGGAACGGGGGACCGCACCCATGATCAGGGCGGGCATCGCCCCGTAGGCCAGGCCGACACCGATGTTGCAGACGCAGGTGACGATCAGCAGGCCCCAGGTGGAGCCCAGCAGGACCGTCGAGGAGCCGTATCCGAGCGCCATGACCAGGCTGCCGGCGATCAGGGTGACCTTGGGGCCGCGAGCGGCCGACAGACGGGCGCCCAGCGGCGAGACGGCCATCATCACCAGGCCTGAAGGGGCCATCCACAGGCCGGCCGCCAGCATCGACTGGCCCAGCCCGTAGCCGGTGGCCGCGGGGAGTTGCAGGATCTGCATCACGATCAGCGCCTGGGCGTACATCGAGAAACCGACCACGATCGAGGCGAGGTTGGTCAGCAGCACCTGCCGCCGCGCGGTGACGCGCAGGTCGACCAGCGGGTCCCTGACGCGCAGCTCCCACCAGCCCCACAGCAGCAGTACGACCAAAGCGGCGGCGAGCAGGCCGAGCGTGGTGCCGCTCGCCCAGCCCCAGTCGGCGCCCTTGGAGACGCCCAGCAGCAGGCACACCAGCCCGGCGCCCAGGCCGAGCACACCGGCGGCGTCGATCCGGCCGGAAGCCCGGGCGGGTGTGGCCGGGACCAGCAGCCAGATCAGCACCGCGACCAGCACGCTCAGCACGGCCGAACCCCAGAACAGCGCCCGCCAGCTCGCGTACTCGGCGACCGCCGCCGCGATCGGCAGGCCGAGTGCGCCGCCGATCCCCATGGACGAGCTCAGCAACGCGATGGAGGGACCCAGCCGCTCGGGCGGCAGCAGGTCGCGCAGGGCGCTGATGCCCAGGGGGATCATGCCCATGCCCATGCCCTGCAGGCCCCTTCCGATGATCATCGGGGTCAGGGAGCCCGCGATCGCGCAGACGACGCAGCCCGCGATCAGCGGCACCGAGCAGACCAGCATCATGCGGCGCTTGCCGTACAGGTCGCCGAGCCGGCCGGTGACCGGAGTGGTGACCGCTCCCGCGAGCAGCGTGACGGTGATCACCCATGAGGCGTTCGACGCGGTGGTGTGCAGCAGGTTCGGCAGCTCGCCGACCAGTGGCACCACCAACGTCTGCATGAGCGACGCGACGATGCCGGCCACCGCCATCACGCTGACGATGCCGCCGGGGCGAGCGGCGGACGTGGAGCCTCCCACGTGGGTCTCCCTCGAATCGATGGTCAAAACGATGTGCACCCTACACATCATGTGTTAAAGGCACAATTCGTGTAGGGTGCACACATCTGGACGAGAAGGAACCGGCATGGACAAGCCCACGCACCTCATCGAGTTCGAGACCATGCTGCTCGGACGGCACCGGCAGCTCGACCGCAGTGCCTACCTGCTCCTCAGCCGCATCCACATGACGGGTCCGATGTCCATCGGACAGCTCAGCGACGCCTTCGGGCTGGACGTGTCCACCCTCAACCGGCACACCTCGGCCCTGCTGCGCGCCGGGCTGGTGGAACGCATCCCGGACCCCGACGGCGGCATCGCCCGGAAGTTCCGGCTGACCGAGGAGGGCGAGCGGTGGCTCGGTGAGGAGCGCGAGAAGAACATCCTCGGCCTGGAGAAGGTGCTGGCCGACTGGACGGCCGAGGACGTCGCGGCCTTCGCCGCCTACCTGAGACGGTTCAACACCGACATCGAAAGTCTCGCCGGACGGCCCTGGCCCCGACCCTGAGCCGCGGACTCGCCGGCACCGGTCTCACTCGGCGCGGAAGCCGGACAGCTCCTCGACCGCCGCGTCCAATGAGGTGTCCACGCCGTCGTCGACCAGCTTCCGGTACGCCGGGTCGCCCGCCGCCGCGAGACGCCGGATGCCGTCGGCGGAGGCGCCGACCCGCCGGCGGACCGTCTCGACGAACCGCCCGGCCGGGCCGTCCCAGCCGTAGGCGTCGAGGAACAGCCGCAGCCTCCGGGGCCGCTCGGCGAACGCGGTGAACCCCTCCGCCGCCGCGACATGGCGGGCGTGCAGCGGCACCCAGGAGAAGGCGGTGAAGGCGAGGTCCCACTCCGGCGCGACAGGACCGGCGAAGTCCCAGTCGAAGAAACCGACGAGGCGCCCGTCGGCCCACGCCGCGTTGTACGGCGCCGCGTCGTTGTGGCCGACGACCAGGCCGGGCCGCCAGGTCCCTCCCTCGCGCCAGACCGCGTCCGGCGGAGGGGCGAAGCTGGACACCGCGGTGTGGAAGTCGCGCAGCCAGCCGCCCACCTGGCGGAGCGCGTCGTCACTGTGCACCCACGCGGGCCACGGCCGCGTGGTGCCGAGCACCTCTCCCGGCAGGTACGACAGGACCTCCCGGCCCTGGTCGTCGAACCCTCGTGCACGCGGGGCCCCTTCGAACCCCACGTCCTCCAGATACCGCAGCAGCGCGTGCACGGCGGGCGTCCACGGGCCGGGGACACGGCGGACCGTGTCGCCGACCCGGACCGCCCCATTCGTGTTCCCGCCTGGAAGAGGTCGCTCCTGGATCATGTCTACTCCGTGTATCCCTCCGCACCTGACAGCCCCGGCGCGGCGAACGAGCGGCAGGCCCGGGCGGGCGGCAGTGTACTGCCGCGCCGTCCGCGCGGGACCGGAGAGAGCGAGGATGCCTGTCCGCCTGGCTCGGCCCTTTGCCTGGATGTACAGCCGCCCGTGCTCGGCCCACCGATGTCTCCGTACGACCTGCTCGATGTCGTCGGGCACCCTCTTGCGCAGGTCCTTGGCGGCGGAGTTCGAGGTCGGGGGCTGATCAGCACGCGCTCGACGGCCCCGCTCCATCAGCTGTACGGACGGCACGAGGTGAACGACGGCCCCCTTCGGCAGACTGAGACAAATCCGAACACTTTCGCAGACATCGTCGCGACGGCGCGGATTTCCGTCGGGCCGTGAGTCGTCGGAGCATGCGGCCGGCGCCACATCGGGAAAGATCGCCTACCGGGAAAGTCCGTTCAGACGAAGATCGGATCCACTACGCTCTGCCCGTCTGAAACCGGGAGGATACGGAATGCCCCTCATCTATGGCGGGTTCGGTCTGGTTCTGCTCGCCTTATGGATCTTCTGCCTGTTCGACGTGATCGTCGCGGCGGAGGAGGACTGCCGCAACCTGCCCAAGGGGTTGTGGATCCTGATCGTCCTGTTCCTCCCCGAGGTCGGGTCGATCCTGTGGCTGGTCGCGGGCCGGCCGCAGACCATGACGCGGCCCGGCGGGCTGCCGTACAAGGGCAACACCGGGCGCTTCCCCGAGTACGACCGGCCGGGCCGGTTCGTCCCCTCCAACCCCGATGATGACGAGGAGTTCCTCCGCCGCTGCCGGGAGCGGGCCGAGGAACAGCGCCGCGCCTACCGCGAGCAGCAGCGTCAGGCGGAGAAGAACCAGGACCAGTAGTGGCGGGCACCCGGGCGAGCCTGATCCGGCGCGACGCCAGCGAGGCGCAGCCGAGCATGGACCGGTCCCAGGGCATCGCGACGTCCGCGGGAACGAGACTTTGACTCCGATGCTCGTCGCCCCCGAACCCGCTCGTGGCGCTCCTGCCGCGCGGGTTCTTGCCAGCGCTTCGCTGAATTCGCTGGGGCGTCCTCGGGCCGTCATCTTCCGGCTCGTGGGGCCGCCGTCGATAGTGCTCACGTGGCCTCCTGCGGGTCTGCTTCGAAGGGTGATGGGCTGCGGTGGCGCGTGACTGCGGTGCGGCGTAGGCGCCGTCGACGCAGTGGGGTGGTCTGCCCGTGCTCGTCGCGGGCGATGACGTCGGCCGCCTTCTCTCCCCGGCCGCCGACGTGTCTGGCGTTCATGCCGTCGCGCAGCTCCCTGGACCAGCAATGCGGCGGCGATGACCACGACGAACAGCGCCGCGATCCATCCGGCGCGTCATCGGGTGGCGTTCTCCGCCGTCTCCGGTCGCGGGATTCACGCTGCCGAGACCTGGCGAGAGTCGTCCCGGTAGGACTGAGCTATTCGTCCCGGTACCGGCCCTGCCGTTCTGCAGAGCCGTCAACCGCTGGTAGGGGACGGCGCGCGCACGTACCCTGAGTGGGGCGGTGGTCCTTGCCCGCGCTCCTGGGGTTCGCGAATGAGGTGACCCGGCGATGGAACATCGATCAAGCAGCGACGTGCCCGACCGGAACGAGATCGCGGAGTTGCGGGCTCGGGCTGATGCCGGCGACCAGAACGCGGCAGGGCGGTTGGGGGAGTTGCTTGCCAGGAGCGGCGATCCGGAAGGCGCACTGCGGGTGTGGGCTCGAGCCTACGGCGGCTCCTCGCCCACGACGAAGCGGTTGGCTGAGTTGAAGGCCGAGGACGGCGATCTGCAAGGCGCGGTGTCGACGTGGCAGGTTTCTGACGCTGTGCGGCAGAACCGGGAAGGTCTTCATCAGGAGTACCTGGACACCCTGGATGCCTACGAACGGCTCGAAGACGATGACCCCGAGGATTGGGCGTTCATAGAGGAGGAGGAGTTGACCCGGCTGCTGGCCGAGCGGGGTGACGAGGCGGCGATCGCGAAGCTGCGGGCCCAGGCCGACGCCGGCGACTCCGCCGCGGCGATACTGCTGGCCAGGTGCGAAGAACGCTACCGCCGCGGACAGAACGCGACGGCGCGGTCCCCAAGCCCCCTTGGGGAGTGACCTTCGATCGGTGGGAAGACCTCGCCCGGCGTTTGGGCGCGGCGGCATGTCGCGGCTTCCTTCTTACATGTGTCCGGCTTCCCGATCCCGCCCACGGTCGCGGGAACGAGGGCCGCCGGACGCGGATGAGCCCTGGCCGCATGACCAGGGCTCGCGCGTCCGCCGCCGCGTCACACCTCCATGAGCCGGGACAGCCGGACGATCGCGCCGGCCGCGAGGTCCACGACCACCGGGCCGGACGCCGCCGGCCGTACGCTGCCGTCGTCCCGCGTGAGCGTGACGGACACGGCGACCTTCCGGTCGAACGTCGAGCGGTCGGCGACCAGCGGTTGCACCAGGGTGACCTCGAGCGTGGGCGCGTCCGCGGGGAGGACGGCCCGCGCGACCTCGATGCCGGACACCGCGAAGACCAGCCCCACGCCGGCGATGCCCGCGGCCCGCAGGTCCACGTCCCGCCGGATCAGGACGGCCGTGTGCAGGTTCTCCAGGTAGACGTTGCGGACGACCAGCTGGGCGGGGTCCGCAGCGTCGAGCAGCGCCTGCGGCACGACGGCCCCGTCCCGGACGGCGGCGGGCAGCGCGACGTCCCCGTGGGCGGGCACGTGCGCCGGCGGGTCGAGCGGGACACGCTCCCATCCTCCGACCGCCGGCCGCACCCAGAGAGCCGTCACCGTGGCCGCCGTGTCGGCGTCGTTGCGCAGGCCGGTCGCGGTGACCCGTACCGGCCCGCCCGGGTACGGGCCGGCCAGCTCGTCCACGTCCAGGTGCACGGTGGTCGCGATCGAGGTGGAGGAGTCGCCGGTGTCGAAGACGACCTGCGAGACCGCGTCGCCGCCGCGCAACTGGGTGACCGCCACGACAGCGTCGTCGTAGTCCACGTGCAGCGCCAGACGGATCGCGTCGTCGTCCAGGACGGCGCGCAGGCCGCCCTCCAATGTGCTCGACCGCACCGACACCCCGGTCGACCCCACCGAGGGGGACGTCGGGAGCAGCACGCGGACGTCGCGCCCGCCGGCGTCCGCGCGCAGCAGCGACTCCAGCTCGGTGAGCTCGGCCGCCGACAGATCGGGCACGCACCGGGCCTGCAGCCGGCACGGCAGGCCCGCGTCCACGGTGGCGTCGAACACCTGCAGCCACTCCAGCTGGGGGCGGCCGGCCACGTCGCGGGCCACGCGGTAGTGGGCGGGCACGACGAGGTACGTGGCCGGCTGCTGGAGCGACTCCCACACCGAGTACCGGTGGTCGCGGTCCAGGCGCGGAGCCGGCGCGAACCGCCGGGCCGGGACGCGGCCGAGCTGGAAGGCGTCCTGGCAGCCGACGATCACGGGCTCTCCGCCCCCGACGTCCTGCCGGTACAGGCCTGGGTTGTCCCGGCACGGCACCAGCAGCGGCAGGCGGTGCGAGCGGGTCACGGACACGCCCATGTCGATGGTGAACGACGGAGGGTCCGTGGCGAACCCGTCGGGGTCGAGCCCGCCCGATCCCGTGGTCCCGGTGAGGATCCCGCCGCGCCGCCCGCCGAGGTCGTCGCGGAGCACCAGGCGCCGACCGGCGCGCGGCAGGGGGAGCGGCACGCGGGCGAGGGTCAGCGGGGCCGAGAGGTCCTGCGCCGGCGCCTCCACCTGTGCCTCCACCTGTGCCTCCAACCGGGCCTCGGCCGGCGACGCCGCCAGCAAGGCCGGCCCCGCCACCGCCGAGTCCGCGAGCGACGCTTCCACCGCGCCCGGCGCCGCCGCGGAGGTGCCCGTGAGCGCCGACTCCGTGAACGGCGGCGACACTTGGCTCAGCCGGGCGGCGCCCCGCCCGGCGATCGTGAGCTCGCCGGGGACGCGGACCTCGGTGGTCACCACGTCCGACCAGTTCGGATGCTCGTCGGGGATCGGGTGCTCCACGCGCAGCGGCTCCTCGAACGGCCATCCCCGTACCGGCACGACCTCGAGAGGGCCTGGCCTGTCGTGGTTCACCACGGAGGTGGCCCACGCGGCGAGCGTCTCCTGCACGCCGACGAAGCTCGTGCTGACGATCACCCCCGCCCCGTCGTCCGGCTGGAAGCCCGGCGTGCTCAGCGCGCCGTACGCGGCCCTGGCCACGGCTCCGCTGATCTCGGCCCGGCAGTGGACGACGTCGTCGCGCCGGTCCACGTCGACCGGGAGCTCGGTGGAGGCCGGCCGGCCGGTGTCGGCGTCCACGAACGGGATGCGCAGCCGTACGTTGACGTCCGTCCACGGGACGGGCCGGGCGCCGGCGGGCGGCGGGGGGAAGCGCGAGCACGGCGGTGACCGTCGCGCTGAGAACGGGTGATCCCTCGTCGTCGTGACCGGTGACGCGGAACAGGAACCGGAACGTGCCCTCGGAGGCGGGCACGAGCTCCGGCGCGGGCGCCCACCAGGGCGAGCCCAGCTGCGAGTCCGGCAGCAGGGGCTCGCTCCGGTCGGCCGCTCCGACGCGGGGGCCCGGCTCGTCGGCCGGGACTCCTGGCGTGTTCATCCCGGTCAGTCCTGGCTCACGACGGTGACGCCGGGAGCGGTCTTCTTCGGCACTCGCACGGACAGGTCGCCGCTGCCCTCGCCGTCCGTCCAGGGCCCGATCCACTCGTCCCCATCCTCGAACAGCGTGCCCTTGATGATCACGCGCGCCCGGTACCGGTACGCCGGGGGCCGTCCCGGCTGTCCCGTGTAGAGGGCGAACCGGCGTTCCTTGTAGTTCTCCCCGGTGTCGGCCATGGTGAAAGTGAACGTCACGATCGGGCGCTCGCCGCCGTCGGGGCCCTCGCCCTTGGGCTGCACCTGCACCTCGACGATCTGGTTGCTCGCCGTCAGGTCCCGGTTGATGGAGATCGGGGCGAGCACGAGCGCGCCGGCGTTGTCGGCGCGCACGGCGACGTTCAGGCTGTCGGTGAGCGTGCCGAACGGGCCCGGGTCGAGGTCCACCTCGTTGGCCTCGACGATGATCCGGGAGAACCGGTCGTCGAGGGCGGACGGCGCCTCGTCGAACTGGATGGTGCGCCGGACGAACACCTTGTCCGGACGCCACCCCTCCGGCGCGCCGGCGACCTCCTCCGCCTTCTTCTGAGTCTGCCGGGCGAAGAAGACCTCGCTGGTCGCGCCGCTGGCGTAGACGAGGGTCGGCGAGGAGGCGGGGGCGAGCGGGGTGGTCTCCCCGACGGGGGCGCCCTCGCCGTGCACGTCGGTCGTCGCGTCGACCTCCTGCGGGCGCGGCGGCGGCAGGAAGTCGTGGGCGGACCACGCGATCTCGCCGTTCACGCTCGGGTAGCCGATCTGGACGCTGGCGAACTTCACCGGGTCGCCGCTCACGCCGTGGTCCGGGTCGGGCCACTTGATGACGGGCCGGCAGACCGTGGTGATCTTGCGCTCCCAGTTGTCCAGGTACAGCGTGCGCATGTAGCGGCTCTTGAGCTCCGGGTGGGCGGCCAGCAGGTCGGCCACGCCGTCCACGTTGCCGCCCATCGTGCTCGGCTGCGCGTACATCTCGTCGACCTCGAAGGTGAAGGAGTTGGCGATCTCCACCCGATCGTGGCGGAAGTTGAGGTTGAACCCCGCGCCGAAGCCCCAGCCGAAGAGGTTGAGCAGCCCGCCGGGCTTGGGCGGGCCCGGGTCCTGGACCTCCGGCATCGGCTGGAAGATCACTTGCTTCGCCTGCTCCAGCCACATCGCCACGAGCATGTCGATGTACTTGGTGACCATCGCCTCCTTGTTGTCCGCGCCGGGAATGGTCCGGTCCATCTCCAGCTCGACCTTGATGTCGCCGTTCATCCGCAGCGTGTTCCAGGTGGCCTTGAGGTCGCCCGAGCTCCACCACCAGCTGGCGTTGGCCTGCGCCGTGAAGTGGCTGAACACCCGCTCCCAGTCGGCGGTCATGTGCAGCCGCGTGATCGGCGCCCACAGCGGCAGTGTGAGGTCGGCCGTCACCCCGATGGGCACCTCGGTGCCCAGCAGTCCCTGCTCCACCTGCGCCGCCGCGAACGTGCCGAGGTTGACGACGAACGGGTGCTCGGCGGTGGGGATCAGGCTGCCGGTTCCGGCGCCCTGGGCGGTGACGAAGAACGGGTCGCCCGCGTTGCCGCCCTGCGTGCCGTCCTGGTCGGTGATCATAAGGCGCAGCGTGGAGCTCCTGATCGGGATCGGCCGGATGTCGGCGATCGTGGACCGGCCGGCCACGCCCGGCTTGACCTGCCAGAACCGGTCACGGCTGCCCTGCTGCATCCGTTCCAGGATCTGCTTGTGCGCGGCCTGCAGGACGCCCTCGGGCGGCGCGCCGGTCATCGCGAAGCTGAGCACCCCGCCCGAGGTCTCCCGGGTCTGCCCGGGGGCCACGCCGAGGTTCGTCTGGCCGTCCTGCACGCCGAGGAAATGCAGGAAGCTGAGCCTGAGGTCGCCGTTCGGCTTGCGCGCCAGGCGCATCCGCTCCGGCAGCCAGTAGAAGACGGGGTTGGCCCCCTGGGCCTGGAGCTCGTCGTTGTGCTTGTCGGGGAGGAAGACGAGGGAGTATTCGACGCCGGCGTCGTTGAGGGTGACGGTCTCGAAGCCGCCGGCCATGATCGGTCCTGCTGGGTTCACCATCGCTGGCTCCTGAACTGTGTGGGAAGGCCGCTCACAGCGCGGCGGGGTAGTAGATGAGGGACGGGTCGAGGCCGCTGGCGACCACGGCGGCCGCGTTGCGGAACAGCCGGAGGTTCGCCCGGTTCCGCGGGGCGAGGCCGGGGTTGCCGTCCTCCCGCAGGTGGGACTGGGCCGCCGCGTCCTCCCACCGGCCGGCGTTCGCGGCGGCGTTGAAGCCCGGCCAGCGGGTGGGGAAGAACGAGCCTGTCCAGGCGATGCTGTGCGCCCCTAGCCGGGCGTCGGCGGGCCAGTCCGCCCATCCGGGGAAGAAGGCCGAAAGCCGGGCCTCGTTGACGTCGAACCGCTCGCGGACGAGCTCGTCGATCGCGGCGTCGGGCAGCTCCAGGGTGTGGATGGCCTTCGCCGCGAGGTGGCCCTTCTTCGCGAGGTCGGGCGCGTCCTTGATCCGGTGCCACTCGGCCACGATCTCCGCGCGGGTGGCGGGCGTCCCGGTGTCCTTGTGCACGAACGGCAGGGCGGCCGCCTCCTCTGGGGAGTCGACGAGGTTGCCGACGCCCGTGGTGACCAGGCCCTTGACGTCCTGGTACAGGTAGGGGAGCCGGCCCTCCAAGGGGGCGCTGAACTCGGGGAAGAAGTCCCTGACCGAGCGCGCCGAGCCGGTCGGCCCGCCCGGTGCGGGAGGCTCGGGAACGTCCTCGGCCAGCGGCCCGATCGGCAGCCCCGGCCAGTCCTCGATGGGCCGGGGGAAGCCCTCGGCCACGGAGCCGTCGTCCGGGTCGAGCCTCGCGTACTCGTTCCCGGAGAAGATGTACGGGTTGCCGCTGGGCCACCACAACGCCGTCTCGATCCGCGGGAACGCTCCAGGCCAGTCGTCGGCGACCGACTTGGTCTCCGGGTCGATCCGGCCGGTTGTGCCGTCGAACTCCTGGTACTCCTCTCCGGAGAAGAAGTAGGCGTTGCCGCTGCCCCAAAGGATCGCGGCGTCGATGCCGGACTCGAACAGCCCGGGCCACATCTCGGCGATCGGCCGCGGGCCGTCCAGCACGATCCCGTTCTCGAGGTCGTACGACAGGCACTGGTCGCCGCGGAAGAAGAAGACCGAGCCGTCACTCCACGGCAGGGCGGCGTCGATGTCCGCCTCGAACAGGCCGGGCCACTGGTCGGAGATCGCCAGCGGGTAGCCCTCGTCGGCGCCGTCGGCCTCGACGTCGTACCGGATGTAGCGCTCGCCGGTGAAGAAGTACGCCTTCGCCCCGGACGGGGCGACGAACCCGCAGAGCTTGTCCACGGCCGTCACCCCCCGGCCCGAGGCGCGGGCTCGCCCGACACCGTGCCGACGTGGCGGAACCCGCGCGACTCGACCAGCGTGCCGCCGGCCGCCTCGATCCGCTCGACCGTCCGGGGCCGCAGCCGCAGCTCGGCGAAGTCGCCCGTCGCGGCGACGAGGTACTCGACCCGGCCGTGGACGGCCTCGTCGTCGCGGGTCCAGATCGCGCCGGACACCGCGCTGAACCGGGACGGCACGGTGACCTCCTCCTCGATCGCGGCCGCCAACTCCTTCTCGAAGGTCTCCTGGATCATCCGCAGCGGGAGGTGGACGGCGGCCATCACCAGCGAGTGGCCGTCCCGCGTCCGCAGCACGTCAAGCGCCGTCTCGTCGTCCGGAGCCGCGCCGGCGACGAGCCGGAAGCGCGGCTCCTTGGTGTCCGCGCCGAGCCGGGCGATCCGGGGGCGCATGCCGAAGAACCGGGTGTCGCTCACCAGGATCGAGTTCACGATGCAGCGGTACGCCGGCGGGAACCCGTAGCCGGCCTCGCGGTACAGGCTGCGCGTGAACAGCGTGCCGGGCGGGTGCGGCAGGTCGCCCGCGCCCGGCATGACGTCGCCGGTCATGGCCTCCTCGAAGACGGAGTCCACCGTCGAGGGGTGCAGCCGGATGTCGCAGAAGGTGAGGTTGCGCATGCTCAGACCGCCGTTCCGGTGACGCCGATCTGCATGTGGATGTGGTTCTTGTGGGCCTCTCGGCCGTGCGGCGTCCCCGGGGCGGTGGCCGGGTGGTCGGGGTGCATGATGAAGCTGCGCTCGCCGATGGACGTGGGCGTGTCCAGCCCATCGGGGCCGTCGGTGCGGTCCTGCCACTCCGAGGCGACGAACTCGTACACGGCGCGCCAGAAGTCGCGCGTGAACGGGTCGGCCTCCTCGTCGTCGAGCCGGTAGGACGTGTCGGACCCGGTCCCGGGCGGCCAGTTCCCGCCGGGGGTGGCGGCGGTCGACACGGTCCCCCAGTCGTCGTTGACGGTGAGCGTCCACTCCTCGCCGTCCTCGGCGACCGCCTTGACGCCGACGAAGTCGACCGCGCGGCCCTGGCCGTGGCAGTCGGTGCGCGGGCGGCCCTGGCTGTCGACGCCGCCGCCGGAGATGCCGAGGTGGTACAGCTCGACGACGTTGTAGGTGTCCTTCAGCCACTGGCACAGCCGCACCAGGGCGAGCGCGTTGCGGGGGTCCAGCCGGTCGGGCGCCGCCGGGTGGCCGGGCTGCCCGAACGTCACCGTGCCCGACGCCAGGTAGCGGACGACGACTCCGGCGACGTTGCCGTCCTGGGGCTGCTCGCCGTCCCAGCCGTCCAGGCTCACCCCGTCCGGGCCGCCCTCCCCCTCCAGCCGGAGCACGTCGCTCGACTGCAGGTCGAGCAGCTCGGCGTAGGCGTCTTCCTTGCTCATCGCGCGTGCGGGATCGCTCACGATCCTGGTCCTTCCGGTGCGGTACGTCACCGCTGACGCGGTGGTCTGTCGCAGGACGGATGGCGCGGGGGGACCGGTGATACAGCGAATCTCCGCGAATTTTCCGGCGGCCGCGGCCGGTCTACGGCCGGGGCGCGGTCGCCTACGGCCGGGCGTCGATCCAGCCGGTGATGACGGAGGCCCCGGCGGACGTGCGGACGTGCAGCCGGAAGCGCCGGGCCGGGACCGGCTCGATCACGAACCAGCCGACCTCGTCGACCGGGACCTCCCGGACGGGGCCGTCGTCGTCGCGTACGAGGACCGCACCGGACTGCGCGGGCACCAGTTGCCCGCGCACCGCGTCGGGATGGATCTCGGCCTCGATGGACAGCTCGCCGGCGGCGAAGCTCAGAACGCGCGGCCCCGAGCCGTCCGGCCGCGGCTCGTCGCGCAGGCCCGCCGGTTCCCGGGCCGGGAGCAGGGAGTCGAGCTGCAGCTCGGCCAGCTCGGCGTCCACGGTCCGCCACGCGAAGGCCGCCTTCCCGGCGCGCACGAAGGACTCGGGCACCCGGGCCTCGCGCACCGCGTGCCCCAGCTCCTCGAGCAGCCGGTCGTCGTCGTCCCACCAGCTCGGTGCGTCCGTCACGCCGTCGCCCCCGTCCACGTCGACCGCCTAGGCCGGCTGGAGAGCGGCCAGTGCCCGGCTCCTGCGCAGCCTATCCAGGCAGCGCCCGCGGCTGGGGCCGATCGCCCCCACCGGGACGCCGAGCGCGGCGCTGATCTCGGCGTAGGAGGCCGGCGGTTCGGCGAACAGCATGCTCAGCAGCTCCCGGCACCGGGCCGGCAGCTCGGCGAAGGCCGTGCGCAGGGCGTGCCGCCGCTCCGCCACCAGTATCTCGCCGTCCACGCCGTCCTCCTCCCCGCGGGCGCCCGGCTCGGGGCCGTCCACCGGAACCTGCCGCTTACGGGCGCGCAGCAGTTGCAGGCACTGTCGCTGGGTGGTGCGGACGAGCCAGCCGGGAAGGGCGGCCGGCTCGTGCAGCGTGTCGAGGCGCTCCACCAGCCGCAGCCAGACGCCGCCGGCGACGTCGTCCGCGTCGCTGCCGGTCACGCGGTATCGGCCGCACACCCCCCAGACCAGCGGCGCGTACCGCTCGACTATCGCGTCCCACGCCGCGGCGTCGCCCTCGCGCGCCCGGAGCACGAGGTCGACGACGACCGGATCGTCGCGCATGACCCGTCAGCCCTCGAGCGGGTACGGCCGGACCTCGGCGGCCTCGGCCAGGAGCTTGTCCAGCGCCTGCCGGGGCGTCACCGAGCCCGGGACCGTGCGGGCGGCGACCGCGCCGGTGACGAGGGCGGCCGAGAAGGAGGTGCCGCTCCACCGGGCGTGGCCCTGGAAGGTCTGGCGGCGGCCGTCGATGTCGACCTCTCCCGTGAGGTACGAGCCAACGACCCCCTCCCCGGGCGCCAGGCACGCCACCCACGGGAGGTCCGGGCTCCAGCCGGGCATGACCGGGTGCCCGTCCACCGTGCCGTACGCGCCGACCGCGACGACGGGTGGGACGGCGGCCGGCCAGCAGGCCGAGCGCCGGCTGCGTCCGGAGCTGAGGTGGGGGAGCGCGCCGTGGTTGCCCGCGGCGGCCACGACCAGCACCCGCGGGGCGAGCCGCTCGATCGCGCGGGCGATGACCAGCGGCGGCCCCCCGGACAGCGTGAAGCAGCCGAGGGAGAGGTTGAGGATGTCCGGCTGGAAGGCGGCCGCCAGCCGCAGCATGGCCCGGGCCGTGTCCCAGGAGTCGGCCGGCCCGTGCCGGGGTCGAGGACCCCCTCGACGGAGAGCTCCGCGGCCGGCGCCTCCCGCTGGATGAGGCTGCGCACGAACGCGGAGTGCCCCGAGCGGTACGGAAGCGGATGCTCCGCCGTACCCGGTTCCGTGGACGCGAGCGGGGTGTCGACGACGCCGACCCGCACGCCGCGCCCGGCGTCCTCGTGGCCGGCGAGCGACTGCGGCACGTCGGCGGGGCCGGCGGGCTCCGGCTGCCCGCCGTCCATCGGCTTGTGTCCCAGCACGTCGAACTCGCCCAGGGACATGGGCTTGTGCCCGAGGGCGGAGAACTCGCCGCTCACCAGGTGCATGGGCTTGTGGCCGCTCGCCAGGACCGCGCCGTCCGGCAGGGACATGGGTTTGTGGCCGTCCCCGATGACCGCGTCCACGACCCGGTTCTTGCCGATCCTCGGCACCCAGCCGCCGCGGTCGGCGGCCGCCTTCTCCCGCAGCAGGGCGAGGAGCTCGCCGACCTCGACGGGATCGTCGTCGGCGTCCTTGAGGTCGCGCAGGCGGGCCAGCCCGAGGAGCTCGTCCCGGTCGTCGGGGGCGAGGGCGGCGTGCACGACGCCGAAGTCGTTCAGCATGCGCTCGACGACCTCCAGGTGCAGGAGGTCGACGATGAGTTGGTCCGGTTGGTGCGATGTGGTGCCCGCGTCGACTGGCATCTGGATAGTGTCCTTCCCGGGGTCATGACTTGTCCGGAACGCGAACTTCCTCAGACGGAGCCACGAGGGCCTGGCCGTGATACATCCAACGCAGGAAACGCCGCCGGGCGCAAGGGCCCACGGGAACGCTCCAGCACCCGCTCCCGCCGTTCCCGCCGACGGCGGCAGCGGCGGCCCGCCGCGCGTGGACGGGTCGCCGGAGCCGGCGGATGAGCCGCTCGCCGAGGCCGAGGCGGCGCTGGCCGCGGTCGACCGCGACCCGGTCTCGGGCCTGCCGACGGCCGAGAGGCAGCCCGGCGGCGCGCCCGTGCGGGCCACGCCGTGGCGGCGTCCCACGGCCGAACGCGCCTGGGGCCACGCGCTCCTGCACGTGGGCGAGCTCGACAACGCCGTCAGGCACCTGAGCCGCGCCGCCGCCTGGGGTGTGCGGGCCGGCCGCGCCGACCTGGCCGCCGAGGCGCGGTACAAGCTCGCCTTCGCGGTCCTGCAACGGGGCAGGCCGCAGGCCGCGCTGCGCGAGATCGACGCCGCCCTGCCGGATCTGACCGGCATGGCGGCCGCCCGCGCCCGCGCGCAGCGCGCGATCGTGCTGCACGTGATCGGCCGCCTCGACGAGTCGCTCGCCGAGTTCGAGGTGGCGCTGCAGGTGCTGCGCCGGCACGCCGACCTGCTCGGCGTGCAGCGGATGCTGATCAACCGGGCCCTCGTCCACTCCGACCGGCACGCCTTTTCCGCGGCAGAACGCGACCTGCTGGAGGCGGAGACGCTGGCGCGCGAGCTCGGCCGCCCGCTCACGATCGGCCTGATCGCCAACAACCTCGGTCTCATGGAGACGCTGCGGGGCGACGTACCGGCCGCGCTGCGCCACCTCGACCGGGCCGAGCGCATCATCGGCGCGCACGGCGCTCAGCTGGGCACGCTGCACCAGGACCGGGCCGAGCTGCTGCTGTCGGTGGGGCTCACGGCCGAGGCGAAGGCGGCCGCCGCCCGCGCGGTGGACGCCTACCGCCGCGAGCGCCGCTCGCTCAAGGTGCCCGAGGTGCAGGTGCTGCTCGCGACAGGCCGAGATCCTGTCCGGCGATCCGGCCGCCGCGCTGGGCCACGCCCGTGCGGCGCTGCGCCGTTTCCGCGCCCAGGGGCGGCGGGAGTGGGCGGAACTGGCCCGGCTGTCCGCCCTGTCCGCCCAGCGCGCCGCCGGCCGCCGGCCGCGCCTCCCGGCGGCGGTCATCGACGTCATGGTCGCGACCCTGGACGCGGCGGGATGGCCCGCGGCGGCGCTGGACGCCGCGATCGTGGCCGCCCAGGTGACCGCCGAGCGCCGCGTCCGGCGGGGTGAAGAAGGGTCCGGCCGCTCCGGAGACGCCGGTGACGCGCGGGCGGGAGCGGAGCCCGCCGCAGAGGGGCGTTCCCGGACGGCGGATGTGGCCGCCGGCTACCTGAGCCGGGCCGCGGCGGCGTCCCGGTCCCGGGGACCGGCGCTCGTCCGGGCGCGCGGCTGGTACGCGCGGGCGCTTCAACGGCGCGCCGAGGGGGACGCGCGCGGCGTGCTCGCCGCCGTACGGACGGGCCTGCGGGTCCTGGACGAGCACGCCTCAGCGATGGGGGCCACCGACCTGCGGGTACACGCGGCGGCGCACCGGGCCGACCTGGTGGCGCTGGGACTGGAGGTGGCCTTCGAGGCCGGCCGCCCCGACGGCCTCCTCGAGTGGTCGAGCGCGCCCGGGCCAGCCGTCTGCCGGCCGCGCCGGTCCGTCCGCCCGACGACCCGGTGCTGACCGCGCTGCTGGCCCGGCTGCGCTCCGTCACGAGGGACCTGGCCGGTCAGGCGGCGGCGCCCGCACCGCTGCTCGCCCGGCAGGCGGACCTGGAACGGCGCATCCGCGACCACAGCCGCCGGCTCGCCGGCACTCCCGGCGACGCACCCGCGGCCCCGGTAACGCCCCGGGACCTCGCCGCCTCGCTCGGTTCGTGGGCGCTGGTCGAGTACGTCCGCAGGGGCGCCGACCTGCACGTGCTCACCGTGGTGGACGGCCGCGTGGGCGTCCGGCGCCTCGGAGCGACGGCCGAGGCGGCTGACCTGATCGAGCGGCTGACGTTCGCCGTGCGGCGCGGCGCGCGCCCGGACGCCCGGCCCGAGCTGCTGGCCGCGTCCGCCGCGCTGCTGGACGCCGCGGCCGCCCGGCTCGACGCCCTGCTGCTCGGGCCGCTGGCCGAGATCGGCGACCGCCCGCTCGTCGTGGTGCCCACAGGACCGCTGCACAGCCTGCCCTGTCGGTCCCTCCTGCCGTCCTGCGCGGACGGCCCGTGACCGTCGCGCCGTCCGCGACGCTGTGGCACCTCGCCCGGACCCGCCTCGCGTCGGCGGACGGAACGGACGGTGACGGCAGGGGCGTCGAGGCCGGGGGACGGGTGGTCGCGGTGGCGGGCCCGCGGCTGCCGGCCGCGGGGCCCGAGGCGGCGGCGGTCGGCGCGATCCACGACGGCACCGTGCTCGCCGGGGCCGCGGCGTCGGTCGAGGCGGTCTCGGCCGCCCTGTCGCGGGCCGGGCTCGCGCATCTCGCCGCGCACGGCCACCTGTCGGCGGAGAACCCGCTGTTCTCCGGCATCGCCCTCGCCGACGGGCCGCTGATGGCCTACGACGTGGAACGGCTGCCGCGGGTGCCGCACACGCTGGTGCTCGCGGCCTGCGACAGCGGTCGTTCCGTGGTCCGCACCGGCGACGAGCTGATGGGCCTCGCCGTGGCGTTCCTCGCCCGCGGCACGTCCCAGCTCGTCGCCTCGGTGCTGCCGATCCCCGACGCGGCGACGACCCCCGTCATGGTGGCCTTCCACGAACGGCTGGCCGCCGGGCGCCCGCCCGCCGCCGCCCTCGCCGAGGCCCAGCGGGCCGTCCGGGGCGATGACCCGCGGACGGCCGCCGCGGCGGCCGGCTTCGTGTGCATCGGCGCCGGTGCCGTCCCGGTCTTCGGCCGCGATCCGGGCCGTGATCGGGCCGCCGCCGGCGCCGGCTGACGAGGCGGTGGTCGCCTCGCCGACGCGTGCCCCGCCGCCGGCAGCTCGTTCAGGTCCGGGTCAGCCCTGCCCCTGCGGGACGTTCAGGGGGAAGCTGCCGGGGGGCCGTGTCGGTCCACGCCGAGGTGTACGACCGGAGGTAGCTGGCGAGGAACGGCGAGACGTCGCCCTGCGCCGGGGTGTCGAACCGGACGTTGTCGAGCGCCAACGAGAGCGAGGCCGAGCTCACCGTGATCGTCTGGTTCGACGGGGTGTCCGACCACGACCGGGTCGTGTTGGTGCCGATGCCGACGACGAGCTGGTGGCCCTGCGCCAGGGTCCACTCCGTCGACTTGAGGTCGAACTCGACCGTGCCGGTCCTGACGAGCGACATCTGCTCGTCGAACATCACGGCCGTCCCGTCGGGGGCCACGTCCCACATCCGGACCAGGACGTTGCCCTCGCCCTCCGCGGTGAAGGACACGCGCGGCGTGCCGGTGACCCGGACATCGCTGTTGACCGGCTTGGACCACGAGTAGAAGCCCTTGCCGTCGTCGGTCGTGCGCGGCTTCGGGCCGTAGCCCTGGTCCTGCGGTCCCGTGGGCAGGTCAGGCGCGTGCTCCATGTCCCACACGCCGGCATCCTCGGCCGTCTGTGGCGCGGCGGTCCGCGCGCGGCCGTTGTCGACGTAGCTGCCGGGCTGGAGGCGAACCGTCGTCTCACGCTTCGTCACCGGCCACGAGTCCTGGGCGCGCCACACGCCGTCGCTGCCCTCGACGAGGAAGTCCGGATCCTCGACGGACGGGACGATGCCCTTCAGGTGCAGGTCGTAGAAGCGCATGACCTCGTCGAACCAGCCGGCGCGGCCCATGAGGAGCCTGCCCTGGCTGTCGGTCTCGTTGCCGCGGACGTGCTCCCACTGCCCGAGCCAGCCCCGCGTCGGGCCGGCGTGGTTCGTCAGGTACCGCTGGATGTCCTCGGGCTTGGTGTTGTTCTCGATGAAGCCCTGCGTGACGAAGAGCGGCACCTGCGATCCCTTCGCCATCGCGGCGAGGTCACGGGCCTTCCAGTAGCCGGAGGTGCGGTCCGGGTCCTGGGTGTCCTTGAGGTTGTTCGCGAGGCACTCGGGGTGGGTCTTCTCGTAGTCGGCGTTCTGCCGGTAGTGGTCCGAGTCGTCCTTCATGCCGGGCAGGCTCGCGATGCCGTTGTAGGCCCGCGGGGTGCCGAGGTAGTTCGGGCGCCGGACACCGTTGCTGAAGAGGTAGTTGTACATGTCCCACAGCGGCTCCGAGGCGACGACGGCCGCGAGCCCCGGGCGGCCCTGGTTCGCGCCGACGAGGCCGGTCACCGCGTCGTACGACTTGCCGTACATCCCGACCTTGCCGGTCGACCACGGCTGACTCGCCGCCCAGTCGACCGCGGCCCGGATGTCGGCCTGCTCGCCGGGGCCGACCCAGTCGAGGCAGCCGGTCGAGCCGCCGAAGCCGCGCAGGTCGACCATGACGACGGTGTACCCGCGCGCCATCAGGTCGGCGCCCTCGATGAGGTCGTTGAAGCGCTCGGACGGGCCGGTTCCCGTGAAGCCGTCGTTGCCGGTCTGCCCGATGTGGCCGAAGTACGGGCCGACGGACAGGATGACCGGCGTCTTCGCGTCCGAGGGCAGGTGGGCGGGTCTCAGGACGTCGGCGTGCAGCTCGACTTCGCTGCCGTCCGAGGACGGGAAGTACTGCTCGGTCCACAGCGCTCCGGCGGGGACCCGCACGTTCTCCTCGTGGGAGACGGCGTGGCCCGGTGACGGGATCGTGGCGGCCTGTGCCGGGGTGGACATGGCAAGGGGGGCCAGGCCACCGCACAGGAGCGCCGCCGAGGCGAGCACGGGGACAGTACGTTTGTGACGCACGTGGGTTCCTATCGTGGGGGGCGTCGACGTCGGCTCTGACGTCACCTCGACGCTATGGGTGGCCCCGCGGCCTCGCATCCTGCAGATGTCGGAAATTCAGCTCTGCGCACTTCGATGGATGCAGTATCAGAGGACCGCCCCGTGCCTACGAGTCGATGTCGTCCTGCTCGCCGGGCAAGACGACGATGTGGGTGCTCGCAACCCGCTGTGCGACGCGAGCGAGATCCGCTGGAAGGCCATGGACGCCACCAACGGCCACTGGCGGGCTGAGCGGCCGGTCCGCCGGTGAACCTTTCATCCTCATCTTGCTGGTCGGGCATCGGCATCACGGCCGCCTGGTCTGGACCTCACCTGCGGGCGACCGCTACTCACGATCAAAAGGGCTCAGTGCGGATGTCACACTAAAGCCGGATCTTCGCTCTTTGATGTCGTCCATAGCGTCATCAGACCGGAGAACGGGGATCGACTCATGCTGACTCGCAGGGATTCGCTGCGCCTGCTCGCGGGCGCCGTCGTGGGAGCCGCCGCATCGCCCGCCCGCTCGGCGATCGCGGCCGACACTCCTCCCGCCTGGACGGTCACCGGCTCGAGTTCGCCGTCGCTACAGCCCTTCGACGACCTGCTGAAAAGCTTCATGGAGGCGCGGAGCATCTCGTACGCCTCGCTCGCCGTGGTGCGACAGGGCAGGCTGGTGCTCGCGCGGGGATACAACTCCACGTCGGGCCCGGTCCTGGCCCAGCCGACGTCGTTGTTCCGCCTGGCCAGCCTGAGCAAGCCGGTCACGGCCACCGCGATCATGAAGCTTGTCCAGGACGCAGGCTCAGCCTGTCGGCCACGGTGGCGCCGATGCTGGGGCTCAGCACGGCCGTCGACTCCAGACTCGGTGACGTCACCGTGCTCCACCTGCTGCAGCACCTCGGCGGCTGGGACCGCTCCGTATCGTTCGACCCGATGTACCAGTGGGACTTCAATATCAGCAACCAGCTCCAGGTGCCGCTGCCGGTGACACAGGCGAACATCATGGACTACACGTCGAGGTACAAGCTCGACTTCAAGCCCGGAGACAGGTACGCCTACTCGAACTATGGTTACATGCTGCTCGGCAAGGTCATCGAGAAGGTCACCGGCCTGCCGTACGCGACCTACGTCCAGCAGAACGTGCTCGCCCCGGTGAAGATCACCCGCATGACGCAGGGCCGCACGGCGCAGAGCCTGCGGCGGCCCTCGGAGATCCCCTACTACTCGCAGTACAGCGGGACGACCGTGCTGGACAACTCCGGGGCTCAGGTGCCGATGCCGTACGGGACGTTCAACCTCGAGAACATGGCCGCGCACGGTGCCTGGCTCTCCTCGGCCGTCGACATGGCGAAGTTCACCACGATCTTCGACGCGCCCGGCCTGCTCACCTCGTCGACGATCGCGCAGGTGTTCGCCCAGCCCGCCGTCGACTGGAACGGCTCGTACTACGGCATGGGCTGGTCTGTCCGCCCCGTCAGCGGCGGCCTGAACACCTGGCACGACGGGGCGTACCCCGGCACCTCCACCCTCATGGTCCGGCGGTATGACGGGCTGAGCTGGGTCGTGCTCTTCAATCAGTGGAACGACGCCCTGGGCCGGAACTACACCGCTGACATCGACTACCCGTTGCACGTGGCGGCCGACAGCGTCACCTCCTGGCCGACCACGAACCTGTTCCCGTCCTACGGCCTGTGACCCTCGCCTGATCAGACCCTGCACGCTCCCGCGCCGATCGCCGTCTGCGCGAAGATCGGGGTGCGCGAACACCCCGGAACCGGCGGGGGCGGTTCCGGGGCGGGCGGTCGTTCCGGGATCGGCCTCCGGGATCAGGTCGCGAGCGCGGTGCGGCGGCCGCGGCGGGCCACTTCGCGCTCCAGGTACCACTCCACGGCCAGCAGCGGGATCGTCCAGCCGAGCCAGCCGGACAGACCGGAGATCGTCCACGCCATCAGGTCGGGGTCGCCGTGGAAGACGGTGTCCTGCAGCGGGGGCAGGGCGGTGATCAGGATCCCGGTCCACAACCGGTTGGTGATGATGGAGTAGGTCAGCACGGCGCTGCGCAGCATCCAGCGCCGGTGGTCGGCATATCGGCGGGCGCGGGCGGCGCGCCAGCCGGTCACGGTGAAGGCGAGCCACAGCAAGGCGAGGAGCACGTCGCTGACCGCGAGGAACGGCCCGAACGGGGTGCGCGCCCCGATGACCAGGCCGGTCAGCCCGGCCGGCAGCACCCCGGCGAACACGTAGACCCGCCCCGCGCGCCGGTGCCACACCGGGTGCCGCCGGCGGAACCACGGCCACACCTGGAAGAACGCGGTGACCATGGCGACCGAGGCGAACAGCACGTGCGCCACGAGCAGCGGGTAGTGCAGGGCGAACCCCTCTGGTTGCGGCACCCGGGACAGCGACGGGTTCCCGGTCAGGTACGGCGGCAGCGAGAAGGCGAGGAACCCGGCCGTGACCAGGCCGAGCGGCACCGTCCAGCGGCGCCGCCACCACGGACGCCGGCGGGCCGATACCGGCGGAGGACTGTCGATCGTCGTGTGCATGACGGCTCCAGGGGGACGGTCGGAGAGATGCGTATGCCATACGCTTAATGCGTACCATATACGCAACGCGTAGGTCATACGCAAACTGGTAAGCTTCCTGGAATGCCGGACGACATCGCAGACGAGCTGCCGCACGCGCTGAACGTGCTGTGGGGGCGGGCCAAGCCGAAGGGGCGGGGACGCACGCCCGCGCTCAGCCTGGAACGGATCGTGGCGGCGGCCATCACCCTCGCCGACGAGGAGGGCCTGGCCGCGCTGTCCATGGCCCGGCTCGCCGAACGGCTCGGCTGCGCGCCCATGTCGCTGTACCGGCACGTGACCGGCAAGGACGACCTGCAGCTGTTCATGCTGGACGCCGCGCCCGGCCCCCCGCCGGAGTTCGGCACGGCGCCGGCCGACTGGCGCGGCGCACTCACCCGGTGGGCCGTCGAGCTGTTCGGCGTCTACCTGCGGCATCCGTGGATCGTCCAGCTGGTGAGCTCTCCGCCGGTTGACCCCGGCCAGCTCGCCTGGCTGGACGCCGCGCTGCGCACTCTCGGCGGCACACCCCTGGACTGGCGGGCCCGGTTCTCGGTGGTCATGCTGGTGCTGCACTACGTGCGCGGCGCGGCCCAGCTCGTGACGTCCGTGACCGCCGAACCAGAGGAAGGGGCCGACGGGGCGTACGCCGCACTGCTCACCGAGTTCGCCGACCCCGGCCGGTTCCCGGCGCTGGCCCGCGCCGTCGAGGCCGGGGTGTTCGCCCCCCACGCGGGGCCCGGTCCGGACGACGACTTCCGCGTCGGGCTGGACCACCTGCTCGACGGGGTGGGAGTGGCGATCGAACGCGCCGCCCGGACCTGAGCCGGATCAACCGGCCGGCGCGGCGCCACAGGAGGCGCGGACCTTCAGCCCGGGCAGCGGGTCGACAGCGGAGCCGGGCCACCCTATCGATCAAACAGGGTGGCGAGGAAGTCCTGCGTCCTGGCGTCGACGGAGTAGACAGCCGTGCCGATCATGCCGCGGGTCAGCAGCACCTTGTAGGTGTTGCGGATCAGCCGGTCGGCCTGTTCGTCCGTGACGGACTTCTTCAGCAGCGCGGGGTCCTTGCTGGCGGCGCGTACCGTGATCAGACGGCCGTCCCGATAGACGAGGTCGGGGCCGAAGACGACGCCGTTCCAGTCGTACTCGAAGCCCTGGGCGGTGTACACGCAGCCGACCTGCTCGAAGCCGCCCGGCATCGTGGCCCACAGCGCGCTGGGAGGGGCGTCGCCGACGGCGCGGTCGCCCTTGACGTTCCACGGCTTGAACCAGCCGCCGATCCGCACGTCGGAGACGAGGCGGTCGCCGTCCGGGTCGCTCCATCGCCAGCAGAAGCCGGCCGTCATCCGTGCCGAGTAACCGTCGTTCAGCTTCCCCCGCAGCAGCCCCTCCAACTCGTACGGCGAGTCGGCGAGCGTGACCTCGAAGTGGGGGTCGCCGGTCCACGGCTCGGGATCCTCACCGTTCAGGCCGAGCAGTCGCAGCACCCATTCCTCGTACGCGCGGCTGCCGCCGCAGCGGAACTGGGCGTCCAGATCCACCTGCTGTACGGCCAGACCGCGGGCCTGTGCGTGCGCCCTGATGTCGGCGACGGTCCCGGTCTCGCCCGGCCGCACCACCTGGTGTTCGTCCAGGAGGAAGACGGGGACGCGGGCGGCGCTCATCAGCTCGTCGAGCTGGGAACGCCCCGTCCGGTCGGTGGCCTTCGTGAAGCGGTTGGCCGAGGTCTCGCGGATCCGGTGGGCCTCGTCGCAGATCAGCACGTCGAGGTCGTTGGGCTTGGCGGCCATGAAGTTGTTGAAGTACTTGAACATCGCCTTCGTGCGCGTGGATCCCCTGGCCACGTGGCGGCGCATGGTCTCGGTGAAGGACCGCGATCCGGTGGCGTGGTGTGCCGGATAGCCGCGCTCTGCGAGTTCGCCGAGCAGCGACAGGGCGATGACGCTCTTGCCCGAGCCGGGACCGCCGGTGACGATGACGACTTCCTTGGAGTCGGACGCCCTGGCCTTCTCCACCGCGTGCAGCACGATCTCGTACGCCAGGCGTTGCTGGTCCAGCAGGACGAACTGGTCCCGATGCTTGATCTCGGCCGCGGCCACCTTCAGCAGTTGCTTGGACGGCCGGATCGCCGACGCCAGCAGCCTGTCGGCGGCGTGCGCACCGGGTTCGGGCGCGAACTGCGCACGCAGGTAGTCGATGAACTGGCCACGACGGCTCTGGCTGAACAGACGGGTCCGCTCGTCGTCCACGCGGTCGTAGAGGTCGTGGATGTCCAGGTCGTTCGCGTTGTGCAGGTAGGCGACCCCGCGTACGGCGTGACGGCGGTCCTCCAGGGCGCCGACGAAGTCGGCGAGGTAGTCGCAGTAGCCGTGCACCTGCACGACCGGGTGAAGTTTGGGGTGGTCGCCCATGCCGGGGACGAGAACGAGGTCGGCGTCGTCCTCGTACAGCTCGGCGTGGCTCCACTGCTTGAGCTCCACGACGACGTACGCGTCGTCGCCGCTGTGCCGGTCCACGCCGGCGAGGATCACGTCGGCCCGCTTGCTGGTGAGCGGTAACTGGTATTCCAGCAGCATCTCGACGCCGCCGAGCCCGGCGTCGACGAGGTCACGGGCGAGCACGGGCAGGCTGCGATCCCAGGACCTTCGCTCGCTCCTGCCGGGGTTGACGCCCTGAGTGATGCGAAGCTGTTCGGCTATCACCTCGCTCAGCACCCTCTCCGGCACGGACGCGAGCTGAAGCAGACCTTCCGCGGAATGCCGGACAACGGCCACGGACCTACCCCCAGGCAGCACGAAAGACTCGTGCGGTGTGGGGGCGTGTCCGTTCTCGGGCGAGAGAACGGAAGCCCGTCGGGCCGCATCACCAGTACGTCCGGAAGATTACAACGATCCACCGACATGATCCCGGCGGAGCGTGCGTCTCGCGCCGTTCTGACCCGTGGCGGTTCAGCAGCCGGGGTACTTGTCCCGGTCGACGCGGCCGCCGGTGAGCTGGGTGGTGAGGTCGTTGGCGAGTTCGACGACGGTGTCCCTGCCCTCCAGCCGGGACACCCAGTGCCGGGGGAGGGCCTCGTCGCCGTACACGGTGCCGAGCAGGTTGCCGCAGAGGGAGCCGGTCGAGTCGCTGTCGCCGGAGTGGTTGACCGCGAGCAGCAGCGCCCGCTCGATGTCGTCGCCGCTCACCAGCGCGCAGTAGACCGCGATGGCGAGCGCCTCTTCGGCGACCCACCCGCCGCCGAGCGTCTCCAGCGTCTCGGGCGACGGCTCCGCCGTGCCGGCCAGGGAGACCGCCGCCTCGATCGCGGCGGTGGTCTCCTCGTGCGCGGGCCGTTCGGCGAGAAGGCCGAGAGTGTCGTGTACGGCCTTCGCGAGCGGCGCACCCTGGGCCAGGAAACAGACCAGCGCGGCGAAGGCCCCGGCCGCCAGATAACCGGTGGGGTGCCCGTGCGTGATCTGGGCACAGTCGGCCGCGAGCGTGAAGGCCGCCCGCGGGTCGCGGGTGGCCAGTCCGAACGGGGCGGAGCGCATGACGGTGCCGCAGCCCTTGGAACCGGGGTTGACCGGCCCGGGCAGGCCGGGGGCGGCGAGCGGGCCGAGGTCGGCGCGCAGGCCGGACAGACAGGCGTTGCCGGGTGCGCGACGGGAGTAGAGCCAGGTCTGCTCGCGCAGCCAACCGGTGCGGACGAGGTCGTCCGCGGGCGGCGGCACGCGGTGCTCCTGCGTGTCGAGCCAGCGCAGGTAGGCGTGGCGGACCACCTGCACCTCACCGCCGCCGATGCCTCTCTCCCTGACGCGTACGCCGGCGCGGATCAGCCCCTCGACGGTGAACAGCGTCATCTGGGTGTCGTCGGTGATCAGGCCGGTCTTGCCGCGCCAGTCGGGCGCGAGGTCGGTCAGGCCCGCCTTGCCGTGGTCGCGGCGGATGGTGGCGATCGAGTCGAACTCCACGGGCGCGCCGAGGGCGTCCCCTACGGCCCCGCCGAGCAGGCAGCCGCGCACCCGGGCCCCGAACGGAATCTCGCCCGTTTCGGCATTGCTCACGATGGTCCCCTTTCTGCCTCGAATGAACCGTAGCGGTCTTGTCGTGGGGCCGCCGATCGGATAGAAACGGCTCACCTCGAGTAGGAAACTTTCCGACCTACTCGGGCCGGACGCGAGGTGAGCGTGAGCGGGAACTACCTGGCCGGGCCGCAGGGCCTGCTCTGGTCGATCAACGCCCGCGCCGTGCTCGACGTGGTCGACCGCGAGGGGCCGCTGGGCCGGCCGGAGATCACCAGGGCCACCGGCCTGTCCAAGACCACCGTCGCCCAGACGCTGCGCGAGCTCGTCGCACGCGGGGTCGTCGAGGAGGCGGGCGCCGACACCACCCGTCGCGGGCCCGCCGCGACCCTCTACCGGGTCGCTCCCCGCTGCGCGCTCGCGCTCGGCGTCGACATCGGTCACCTGCGCGTCCGCGCCGTCCTCGTCGACGCGGTGGGGGAGACGCTCGCCCAGGCGGAGGCCGAAGCGCCGCGCCGCAGGGTGGCCGACACGGCCGCGGCGGTGACCGCGCTCGCCGCCGAGTGCGCCGGACGCGCCGGGACCGGGCCTGGCGCCATCGGCCAGGCCGTCGTCGGAGTCCCCGCGGTCGTGGCACGCGACGGCCGCACCGTCAGGCGGGCCTACGGGCTGCCGCAGGGCGGCCGCGGCCTGGCCGAGGCGATCGAGCGCGACCTGCCGGTGCCCCTGCTGCTGGAGAACGACGTCAACCTCGCCGCCGTCGCCGAGCAGCGGTTCGGCGCGTGCGCCGACGTCGCCGACTTCGTCCTGCTCGGCGTCGGGGTCGGCCTCGGCGCCGGGATCGTGCTCGGCGGCCGTCTGCATCGGGGCTTCGCCGGGGGAGCGGGCGAGGTCGGATTCCTGCCCCATCCCGCGACCGAGCTCGGCACGGAGGTGCTCGGCGCCCGCCGCATCGCCGAACAGGCCAGGCAGGCCGGCATCGAGGGCAGGCCGTCCCCGCGCGAGATCTTCGAAAGCGCCAGGGGCGGCGACGAGAGGGCGCTCGCCGTCGTCGACGCGACCGCCCGCAGGATCGCCCACGTCGCGGCCTCCATCGCCCTCGTGATCGAGCCGGAGCTGTTCGTGCTCGGCGGCGCGTTCGGCGCCAGCGCCGACCTGCTGCTCGGCCGCATCCGCCGCCACCTGGCCAGGGACGCCGCGCCGCTCCCGATCAGGATCATCGCGAGCGGCGTTCCCGGGGACGCGGTGCTGCGCGGTGCGGCCTGGCTCGCCCGCCATCGGGCGCGCGAACGCGCCTTCGCCGCCGTCGTGGGCGGGCGGCCGTACGACACGGACCCGGCAGGGTCGAGGAAGGGGACATCGCGTGAACCTCGCGCAACGGCTCGGCGCCGGGCCGGACGACCGGCTGCTGATCGTGAACGCCGACGACTACGGCATGTGCCGGGCGGCCAACACCGGCATCACCGCACTGCTGGCCGCCCGCGCCATCAGCTCGGCGACCGTCATGACGCCGTGCCCGTGGGCTCCCGATGCGGTCCGTACGGCTGTCGCGGGCGGCTACGACGTGGGCGTCCACCTGACGTTCACCAGCGAGTGGGAGGGATACCGGTGGGGACCGGTGACCCGCGACCGCGCGGTGTCCTCGCTCGTGGACGACGCCGGCTACTTCCCGGCCGACTGCCGCACCGTGGAGGAGCGGGCCGACCCCGAGGAGGTCCGCGCGGAGATCGACGCGCAGATCCGCAGGGCCGTCGCCCTCGGCCTCGACCCGTCGCACGCCGACAACCACATGGGCAGCCTGTACGGCCTGGTCACCGGCAGGGACTTCCTCGACGTGGTCTTCAAGGCGTGCGCGGAGCACGGCCTGCCGTTCCGCCTGCCCCGGACCCTCGACGGCATGGGCCTGCCGGAGGAACTGGAGCCGTTCGCGCGGGCCAGGGCCGAGGCCGCGGACGCGGCGGGCGTGGTGATCCTCGACCGGCTGTGGACGCTGCCCTTCGAACTGGCCGAGGGGGAGACGTACGAGAGCGTCAGAAGCGACATGATCGGGCTGATCCGGGCGCTGCGCCCCGGCGTCACCGAGATCTACATCCACCCGTTCGAGGACACCGGCGAGCTCCGGCAGATCATGCCGCATCACGCCAAACGCGGCATGGAACTGCGGCTGTTCACCGATCCGGAGGTCCGCCGCGCCATCGCGGAGGAGGGCGTCCGCCTCATCGGCTGGTCGGACCTGCGCACGGCCCAGAGGGCCCGGTGAAGCGCGGCCCAGAGGGCCCGGTGACGGGCCCGGCTGCGGGCTCGGTGAAGCGCGGCCAGGTGCTGGCCTACGGGTCGGGCAACCTGTCGGTCAACCTGCTCAGCCAGGCGTTCGCGACGTTCGCCACCTTCTACTACGTCGACCACCTGGGCGTCGACCCGTCGCTCATCGGCGTCGCCATGGTGATCCACGGCATCGTCAACGCGGTGCTCAACCCGTTCGTGGGGCACGTGTCCGACCGGACGCGCACGCGCTGGGGCAGGCGGGTGCCGTACATCGCGATCGGCATGGCGCCGCTGGCCGCCGCGTTCACCATGATCTGGATCCCGCTCGTGGACGGCGCGACGGCGAGGTTCTGGTACTTCCTGGTCGTGGTCCTCGTCTACGACGTGCTTTTCGTCGTCGTGGTGCTGAACTACGTGGCGCTGTTCCCCGAGATGTTCACCACCATCGCCGAGCGGGCCGCCGCCGCGTCGTGGCGGCAGATGTTCGCCATCGTCGGCATGATCGTCGGCGTCGCCGCGGCGCCCCTGCTGTACGGCGCCATCGGATGGGCCGCCATGGGCGTGTCCTTCGGCGTCGTGGCGCTGGCCTTCTTCGCGCTGTCGCTGCGCGGTTCGGCCGAACGGGCCCACGCGGAGCGCGAGAGCTTCGGGTTCCTCGCCGCGCTCCGTTACACGCTCGCCAACCGCGCCTTCGTCACGTACGTCACGGGCAGCTTCCTGCTGCAGCTGACCTTCGCCCTGCTGCAGGCGGGATCCCGTTCTTCACCAAGTACGCCCTGGGCGAGGCCGACTCCGCCAACACCGTCATCCTGGGCGCGGTGTTCGTCACCGCGATCCCGATGGTCTACGTGTGGAGCCGGGTCACCATCCGGATCGGGCCGCGCCGCGCCGTCCTCGCCGCGATCGTCGTGTACGGCGCGGCGCTCGTGCCGTTCCTGTTCGTCGGGAACCTCGCCCTCGCGGCGGTCACCGGGGCGGCGGTCGGCGTCGGCATCGCGGGCATGCTCGTGCTCCTGGAGATCCTGCTCGCCGAGGTCATCGACGACGACGAGCACAGGACGGGCACCCGCCGCGAGGGGATGTACTTCGGGATGAACGGGTTCATCGTCCGCTGGGCGGTGTCCCTGCAGGCCGTGGTCATCACCGTCGTGCTGTCCCGATCGGGCTATCACAGCGGGGCCGCGGTCCAGCCGGAGTCCGTCGTGACGGGCGTCCGGCTGACGATGGGCGTGGTGCCCCTGGCCGCGCTGGCGCTGGCCTTCGGCTGCTACCTCCTCTACCCGCTGCGCGACGGCGGGTCGCGCCGTTCTCCGGTCGCGGCTCGGAATTCCGCCGTGGGCCGCCCGTCGGCGTGAGCAGGCCGGTGACCGTGAACGTCGAGCTGACCGGCGTCGAGAACGATCCTGGGAACCGTTGTACACGGTCGTGTCGCCTCACCACGGTCCGGCAGCTGACCCATCCGCCTCCAGCCCGAACCGCGCCAGGTTTGCCCACCGGCCCCCCTTCCCCTCCTGCACTCGCCGCTTGGCCAGGTCGTCCAGCGCGGTGGCGTCGCCGGCGTCGGCGGCGGCGCGGGCGAGGCGTTCCGCGCCTTCGTGGTCGCCGGCCTCCTCCCGCTTCCGCGCCAGGTCCCGCAGCGCGGAGGTGTTGCCGGTGTCGGCGGCGGCGCGGGCGAGGCGTTCTGCGCCTTCGTGGTCGCCGGCCTGCTCCCGGATCCGCGCCATCTCCCGCAGCACGCTGGTGTCGCCGGCGTCGGCGACTGCTTGGTACAGCGCGGAGGCGTGCCGATAGCGCCCGCGGTCGCGGGCGGCCTGAGCGAAAGCGCGGTGGTCGCTCACCGAGGCGGCGTGCCGGGTGGCGGCGTTCCAGAAGGTGGCGGGGGGACAGAGGAAGCGGCGGGTGCGGGCGCCGTGTTGTTCGAGGTAGTCGGCGAGGCGATAGGCCGGCTCGCCTTCACCGTGTGCGGCGGGGACGTGACCGGTGTCGGGACGGGGTTTGATCCGGGTCAGCGGCGGGCGGGCTCCCCTGCAGGGGCGGTGGTCGGTGAGGTAGGCGAAGGCGCTTTCGACCCAGTCGTCGTCGAGCAGGTTCCATTGCTCGTCGCTGAGATAGCCGGGGGCGGCTTCTGCGAGCAGGCGGCGGGGCAGGGCTGGGCCGTGACCGAGCCGGCGGGCGTCGATCGCGGCGTCCAGGATGGCGCGGGCGCCGGGTTCGGCGTTGTCGTAGAGCTCCAGCAGAGCCGGACCACCGGCCAGGTACTGGGTCAACCGCCCCTCCGGGGCCCGGCGCAGGGCCTCGGCCAGACGGGGATCGCCGGTGTTCGCCGCCTGCCGACCCGCGGTGTCGAGGTCGGTGCCGGCGAAGGACTCGGGAAGGCGGATGCTGGCGCTTTTGATCAGCTCGCGGGCCTGGGCGTACGGATCGGGCCGACCGGCGTGCGGGACCGCGGTGAGAGTCTTCCAGTAGGCGGGCCACAGGGTGCCCAGCACCAGCACCGGCCCTCGCTCCTGAGCACGCAGCAACTCCCGTAGCCCGCCGGCGATCCGCTCCCCGACGGCTGGATCGGCGGTGAGCAGATAGTGCTGGGTCTCGTTCAGCCACACCACGGTGTGCGGGCCGATCGACCTCAGCTCGGTCAGGACCGCCGCCGGACGGCTCGGCTCGATCGGGTGCCATAGCCGCCACGGCTCGGGCAGGGTCCGAACCGCTTCCCACAGGGCGCGGGTCTTGCCCGTCGCCGAGTCGCCGACCAGCACGACCAGCCGGGACGCCCCTTCCTGCACCTCGCGGACCACCTGGGCGAGGGTTTCGTCATGCGATCGAGGGATGTAGGCGGGTAACTCCTCCAACTCCCGACGGGCGGTGTCGACGCGAATCGCCGGATGGACTTCCAGGTCCAGCGGCCGGAACTGTCCGATCGGCCGCCCCGGTTCCGCTGCGGCCGGGGGCGGGGCGGGGGAGGCGGCCATCGGGAGAGGGCAGGTCGGCGGCCGGCCGTTCTGCGCGTCGTCATAGGCCTGCTTCCACGCCGTCATGGCCCCCAGCACCGCGTCGGGATCCCCGCGCTTGTCCTCTGCCACCTTCTTTCGGTAGGCCTCCAGCAGGCGCTCGACCTGGTCGCTCCAGTTCGGGAGCCGCTTACGCGTGCCGTGGATGAGCGACTCGACCGTGGTCTTCGGGATGCCGGAGTGGCGGGACAGCCACTGCGCCGAGGGGTTCCAGGCCGCCGACCGCGCCCGCGCCAGGTAGTCGAGGAAGAGTCGCACGCCGTCGCCGTCGCCGTCGCCGTGGTCGTTGGGCGGTTTCGCCATGTCGTGGCTCCTTCGCTGTCCTCCCCCGACAGATCCCCGGTGCCGCCGGCTACGGCGGCGATTTCAGGCTAAAACCGGATCAGCAGCCCTGCACGTCCGCCGCGGCCACGGAATGACCCCGGATAATCCGGGGTCGCCCGGCATCCGGACGTGGCAGGCCGTCGGCGGGTGCTCGTGCGCCGGTTGCCGGTTGACTCACCCCTGTACGTCCGGTTAGCTCTACTGGCAGCTCGCGACGACCTCTCCGCCGGGGAGTGACGGATGACAGACGCTCGCATGCGCGTACTCATGGACCGTCTCGGCGGGCTGGCGTACGGCGGGGACTACAACCCCGAGCAGTGGGACCGGGCCGTGTGGCGGGAGGACGTCCGGCTCATGCGCGAGGCGGGGGTGAACCTCGTGTCGCTCGGCGTCTTCGCGTGGGCCTCGCTGGAACCGGAGCCCGGCACGTACGAGTTCGGCTGGCTCGACGAGGTCATGGACCTGCTCCACGAGAACGGCATCGCGGTCAACCTGGCCACTCCCACGGCCGCGCCGCCCGCCTGGCTGACCCACCGGCACCCCGAAGTCCTCCCGGTCATGGCCGACGGCGAGCGGTTCGGCTTCGGCAACCGCCTGCACTACGACCCCTCGTCCCCGATCTACCGCGAGCACGCGGCGAACATCACCAGGCGGCTCGCCGAGCGCTACTCCTTCCATCCCGCCCTGGCCATGTGGCACATCAGCAACGAGTACGGCCCTACCGCGTACAACGAGGCCGCCTCGGACGGCTTCCGGCGCTGGCTGCAGCGCAGGTACGGCGACCTGGAGACCCTCAACGAGGCGTGGACCACCCGCTTCTGGGGGCAGGTCTACACCGGCTGGGACCAGGTCGAGGTGCCGAGCGTCCCCCGCACGTGGATGAATCCCAGCCGCATCCTGGACTTCAAGCGCTTCACCTCCGACGCCCTGCTGGAGTGCTTCGTCGCCGAGCGCGACATCGTCCGCTCCTTTCGCGACGACATTCCGATCGTCACCAACTTCATGCGCTTCTACCGGAACGCCGACTACTGGCGGTGGGCGCCGGAGGAGGACGCGGCGGCCCTGGACATCTACCCCGACCCCGCCGAGCCGGACTCGCACGTGTCGTCGGCCTTCCAGTTCGACCTGTTCCGGTCGCTCAAGGGCGGGCGGCCGTGGCTGCTCATGGAGCAGGCCACGAGCGCGGTCAGCCAGTGGAGGCTCAACGTGGTCAAGGAGCCAGGCCGGATGCGGCTCGGCTCGCTCCAGGCGGTCTCGCGCGGAGCCGACTCCGTGATGTTCTTCCAGTGGCGGGCCGGTCGCGGCGGGCACGAACGCTTCCACTCCGCGATGCTGCCGCACTCCGGTCCGGAGTCGCGCACCTTCCGGGAGGTCGCGGACCTCGGCCGCGAGGTCGGGCTGCTCGCACCCGTGGCGGGCACGACCACGCGGGCCGAGGTCGCCGTCCTGTTCGACTGGAACGGCTGGTGGGGGCTGGAGGAGCTGTGGGGCCTGCCCCGCAACGACTTCAGCTACGTGGAGACCGTCATGCGGCACTACCGGCCGCTGTGGGAGCACCACTACGCGGTCGACGTCGTGTCCACCCGGAGCGACCTGTCGCCGTACAAGGTGCTGGTCGTGCCCAACGCGTACCTTGTCGACGACGAGGGCGTCGCCGCCGTCGCCGAGTTCGCCCGCAGCGGCGGGACGGTCGTCGTGTCCTTCTTCTCGGGCGTGGTGGACGAATGTAACCGCGTCCGGCCGGACGGCTACCCGGGCGCCTTCCGCCGCCTCATCGGCGCGAAGATCGACGAATACTGGCCGGCGCGTCCCGGCGAGCGGTTCACCGTCGACTTCGCCGACGGACGTACGGCGACGGCGGACTGGTGGCGCGAGGACATCCACCTCGAAACCGGGACGGCACTGGCGACCTACGCGGACGGACTGCTCAAGGGGCGCGCCGCGGTCGTCGCCAACCGCTTCGGGACCGGCCGGGTCGTCTACTTCGCCACCCTTCTCGAACAGGACGCCTTCGACCGGGTGCTGATCGGCGAGCTGAGAGCGGCGGGCGTGGGGAACCGCTACGACGGCCTCCCCGCCCACCTGGAGTGCACGGTCCGCGAGGACGAAGGGCACGAATACCTCTTCCTCCTCAACCACGACGCGGAGGCGGCCGTCGCCGTTCCTCTCGAAAACCCCGGTACGGACCTCCTCACCGGCCTGCCGGCGTCAGGGGAGGTCACCGTGCCTCCTCTCGGAGCGGCGGTCGTCCGCCGGGCGCGGCAGGCGTGACCGTGGCCCGGCCGCCCGGCGGCTTCCGTGGAGGCGCGGTGCTCTCGCGGACCACGAGTTCGTTCGCGAGGTCGATGCGGTTCACGGCGACGTCCAGGCCGCGGGCGAGGTCGAGCAGCGTCTGGGTCGCGACGGCCGCCATGTCGGACAACGGCTGATGCACCGTGGTGAGGGCGGGGTCGATCCAGGCGGCGGCCGGCACGTTGTCGTATCCGACGACCGACAGGTCCCCCGGGATGTCGAGGCCGAGCCGCCTGGCCGCCCGGATGACGCCGAGTGCCTGCAGGTCGGAACCGGCGAAGATCGCCGTCGGCCGGTCCGTACGCGTCAGGAGATCCATGCCGTGCTCGTAGCCGGCGTTCACGTAGAAGGTGCCGTAGCGGACCAGGTCGGGATCGACGGGGAGCCCCGCCTCGTCATGGGCGACCCGGAAACCGGCGACGCGTGCCCTGCTGCACAGCACGTCGCGGGGGCCGGAGACGACCGCGATGCGGCGATGGCCCAGCTCCAGAAGGTGACGCGTGGCGAGCAGGCCGCCGTCCCAGTTGTTCGAGCCGACCACGGGCACGGACGCCGAGGTCTCGCCGTCGGTGTCGACGACGACGAACGGAATCCGCTGCCGCCGCAGCCTCTGCTGCTGGGCCTGCGACAGGCCGCACAGGACGAACAGCACGCCGAGAGGCCGGCGGTCGAGCACGCCGTCCAGCCATTCGTCGGAGGGCCGGTGCGCCCCGCCCAACTGCGAGAGGACGACCTCGATCCGCGCGGCGGACGCGACGGAGTCGACGCCGCGGATGATCTCCATGGACCACACGGAGTTCAGCTGGTGGAAGACGAGGTCGATCTGCCCCTTGAGCGCGCGCCGCTTCGGGCGGCGGCGGTACTGGTGCCGCGCGAGGCCGGCCTCGACGCGTTCGCGGGTGTCGGGCGCCACGTCGGGCCGGCCGTTGAGGACCTTGGAGACCGTGGTCACCGAGACACCGAGCTCTTCGGCGATGGACGCGATCGTGGCGGGGCGTGGATCGCGGGCGGGGAGGGCTGGTCATCTGTCCGCTCGTCGGTTTTTCCGAAAGTTTCGCGAAACTCTACCATCGAAAGGCCCTGAGATATGCCGAGATCCAGGGTGTATTCGGCTCGGCTAGGGCGGAGTCTCGGCAATTGACTGCCCTCTTGACGCACCCATGTCCGGGTCCTATATTTCCGCAATATTACTGAGAACTTTCGAAACTTTCGGTTCGCGCTGTCGTGCCGTTTCCCGGTGCGGGGTGCGCGAAGCCGCCCCCTTCGGCGGCCGCACGCGCCGCCGTGGATCCGTTCGGATGGCACCGGAGGCACGGGATGAGCACCACCAGGACGATCGACGCGTCGCCGGACACCGGGGATCCCCGGCGGGCGCGGCCCGATCCCGCGCGTAAGCAGCGCCCGCCGCGCCGCACGTGGCGACAGGCGCTGCGCCGTGACTGGCAGCTCTACTCGCTGGCGATCCTCCCGCTGCTGTTCTTCGTGGTCTTCCGGTATCTGCCGATGATCGGGAACGTCATCGCCTTCCGGAAGTTCGAGCCAGGCGGCAGCGTGCTGGGCGAGGAATGGGTCGGCCTGCGCTACGTGAAGATGTTCCTGAACGACCCGTCGTTCTGGCAGGTGTTCACCAACACCGTGGTCATCGGCGCGCTGACCCTGCTGTTCTGCTTCCCGACGCCGATCGTGCTCGCGCTGCTGATCAACGAGTTGCGCGGCCGCAGGATCAAGCGGTTCGTCCAGTCGGTGTCCTACCTGCCGCACTTCCTGTCGATGGTGGTCGTGGCCGGGCTGGTCATGGAGATGCTGTCGGTGGACGGGCCGGTCAACCAGCTCCTGCGCGCGGCGGGCAACGAGCCCATCGCGTTCCTGCAGGAGGCCGGCTGGTTCCGGACGATCTACGTCTCCTCCGAGATGTGGCAGACGGTGGGCTGGGGGACGATCATCTACCTCGCCGCGCTCACGACCATCGACGAGCAGCTGTACGAGGCGGCCAGGATCGACGGCGCGAGCCGGTGGCGGCAGGTCTGGCACGTGACCCTCCCCGGCATCCGGCCGACCGCGGTCACCCTGCTGATCCTCAACATCGGCACGTTCATGGCGGTCGGCTTCGAGAAGATCCTGCTGCTCTACAACCCGCTCACGTATCCCACCGCCGACGTGATCTCCACGTACCTCTACCGGATGGGCATCGTCTCCAACAGCTTCAGCTACGCCGCGGCGATCGGCCTGTTCGAGGCCGTGATCGGGCTGGCCCTGGTCATGTCGGCGAACCTGATCTCCCGGCGCACGGTGGGGACGAGCCTGTGGTGACCGTCGACAGGACGCGGGGCTACCGGGTGTTCCGGGTGGTCAACGCGATCATTCTGACCGGCGTCGTGGTCGTGACCGTGTACCCCTTCGTCAACATCGTCGCCCGGTCGCTCAGCGACGAGTTCGCCATCCGCGCCGGCAAGGTCAACCTCGTCCCCGTCGGGTTCACCTTCCGTACGTACGAGTTCGTGGCCTCCGACCCGACGTTCTGGATCAACTACCGCAACACGGTGATCTACACGGTCGTCGCCACGGCCATCGCGATGGTCATGACCACGTGCTACGCGTACGTCCTGTCGAAGAAGCACCTGAAGGGCCGCACGTTCCTGATCGGGATAGCGGTCTTCACGATGTTCTTCTCCGGCGGGCTCATCCCCAACTACATCCTCATCTCCAGCCTCGGGCTGAAGGACAGCATCTGGGCCATCGTGCTGCCGAACGCGGTAAGCGTCTTCAACCTCCTGGTGATGAAGGCGTTCTTCGAGGGCCTGCCGGCCGAACTTGAGGAGGCCGCCGCGATCGACGGCATGAGCACCTACGGCATCCTGCTCCGGATCGTGCTGCCGCTGTCGAAGGCGGTCCTCGCGACGATGGTGCTGTTCTACGCCGTGTCGTTCTGGAACTCGTGGTTCGCGGCCTTCCTCTACATGAGTCAGAACGACCTGTTCCCGGTGACCGTCTACCTGCGCAACCTCATCGCCGGCGCCACCACGGGCACGTCCGTCGGCGCCGACGCCACCGACATGACGGTGGCCACCAACATCAAGTCCGTGACGATGGTGCTCACCGTCATCCCGATCCTGGTGGTCTACCCCTTCGTCCAGCGGTACTTCGTCAAGGGCGTCATGCTCGGCGCGGTGAAGGGATAACACGCCGGACCTCTCATTCCGCTTCCACCCAGCCCGTTTCCCCAGCTCGTCTCCCCAGGGAAAGGACCCCCCTTTCATGTATGAGATCAACCGGCGTCAGGCGATGGTCGCCGTGGGAGCCTTCCTCGCGCTCGCCGCCTGCAGCAGCGACGGCGGTTCCGGCGGCAAGAAGAACGGCGACGACTTCGCGGTGAACCGCGACGGCGCGATGGCCGACTACGGCGTCGGCACGCAGTTCAAGGCCACTGCTCCCGTGTCGTTCAGCATCCTGTACAACAACCACCCGTTCTATCCGATCAAGGACGACTGGTTGTTCTGGTCCGAGCTGAAGAAGCGGACCAACGTGACGCTCCAGCCGAACGTCGTGCCGCTGAGCGACTACGAGAACAAGCGCAGCCTGCTGATCGGGGCCGGCGACGCGCCGATGATCATCCCGAAGACCTACCCCGGCCAGGAGACCCCCTTCGTCGCCTCCGGCGCCGTCCTGCCGGTCAGCGACTACCTCGACCTGATGCCGAACTTCAAGGAGAAGGTCGCCAAGTGGAACCTGCAGCCCGACCTTGACACGCTCCGGCAGGCCGACGGCCGCTTCTACGTGCTCCCCGGCCTCCACGAGGACTACTGGGTGGACTACACCATGGCGGTCCGCGCCGACGTACTCGACAAGCTCGGCCTGGAGATTCCGCAGACCTGGGACGACGTGCACACCGTGCTGAAGGCGATCAAGGAGGAGCACCCGGACTCCTACCCCTTCTCCGATCGGTGGGGGACCGTCTCCACGCCGGGCGGCGCCCTGATGAACTACCTCGGCACGGGCTACGGCGCCCCCTGGGGGTGGGGCTACACGAACGGTGTGATGTGGGACCCCACCGCGCAGAAGTTCGCCTACGTGGGCGCCATGGACCAGTTCAAGCAGGCGCTGCAGTTCCTCAACACGCTGGTGAAGGAGAAGCTGCTCGACCCGGAGAGCTTCACGCAGCAGGACGACCAGGCGATCCAGAAGCTGGTGTCCGGCAAGTCCTTCGTGATCAGCACGAACGCGCAGACGCTGGTCAACGAGTACCGTCCGCCGTTGAAGAAGGCGGACCCGAAAGCCAGGCTGATCAAGATCCCGGTGCCCATCGGGCCGCTCGGCCCGATCAAGGCGGGGTCCAACACCACCCGCCTGGAGAACGGCGTCATGATCTCCAAGAAGGCCCGGGACAGCAAGAACTTCGTCGCGATGATGCAGTTCATCGACTGGCTCTGGTACTCCGACGAGGGCCAGGTGTTCGCCAAGTGGGGTGTCGAGGGGACGACGTACACCAAGGACGCCTCCGGCAAGTTCCAGTTGGCGAAGGACGTCGACTTCGTCGGGCTCAACCCCGGCGCGCCCAAGCACCTGCAGAAGGACTTCGGCTTCTCCAACGGCGTGTTCGCCTACGGCGGCAGCACCGAACTGCTCCAGTCGACCTTCTCCGACGAGGAGATCGAGTTCCAGAAGACGATGAACGCCAGGAAGGCGTTGCCGGTGGCGCCTCCCCATCCGCTCACCGACGAGGAGCGCGAGCAGGCCTCGCTGTATGAGACGCCGCTCAAGGACCACGTCAGCCAGAACATGCTCAACTTCATCCTCGGCAAGCGGAGCTTCGACGAGTGGGACGCGTACGTCAAGGAGCTCGAGGCGAAGAACGTGTCGTCCTACATGAACCTCGTGAACGGCGCGTACGAGCGCTACAAGAAGGAGCACGGCTGAGCGGCCCGGGCCGGCCGTGCCTGTCCCACGGCCGGCGCGCGCTGTCGGCAACGGTGAGTGAAGGATGACGATGCGCGATCCTGTCCCCGATGTTCCGGACGAGACCCCCAACCGGCTCACGGACGCCTGGCGGTTCTGCGTGGGCACCGGCCGCTTCGACCTGGCCCTGCGGCGCGACTACCAGGAGTCGCTGGCGCTGGTGCAGCGGGAAATCGGCTTCCGGCACATCCGGGGGCACGGGCTGCTGAGCGACGGGGTGGGCGTCCACCGGCCGTACGAGTACCGGGGGACCCGGCACGTGCGGCACGTGTTCACCTACGTGGACCAGGTGATCGACGCCTACCTCGACCTCGGGATCAAGCCGTTCGTCGAGCTGGGTTTCATGCCGTCCGGGCTCGCGTCCGGCGACCAGACCGTGTTCTGGTGGCGCGGCAACATCACCCCGCCCCGCGACTGGCAGGAGTGGGCCGCGCTGGTGCGGGCCACGGTGACGCACCTGGTCGACCGGTACGGCCTCGAGCAGGTGCGCACCTGGCCGATCGAGGTGTGGAACGAGCCCAACCTCAAGGAGTTCTGGCTCGACGCGGACCGGGACGCCTACCACCGCCTGTACGAGGTGACCGCGAACACCGTCAAGGACGTGGACGCCTCGCTCCAGGTGGGCGGGCCTGCCATCTCTCCCGGCTCCGACGACTGGCTGGTGCGCTTCGCCGACTTCGTCGTCGAGCGGTCCCTGCCGATCGACTTCGTCAGCCGGCACGCCTACACCTCCGGCCCGGCCCAGCACGTGCCGTTCGGCGTGCACCAGACGCTGGCCCCGCCGTCGCGGCTGCTGGAGCAGTTCGCCACACCCCGGCGGCAGCTCCGGGGCGTCCGATGGCGGACCTACCCGTGCACATCACCGAGTTCAACTCCTCCTACCGGCCCGACAACCCGATCCACGACACGGCCTTCCACGCCGCGTACCTCGCGCCGGTGCTGGCCGCCGGGGGAGACCTGGCCGACTCCTTCTCCTACTGGACGTTCTGCGACGTGTTCGAGGAGGCAGGGGTGCCGACGTCGCTGTTCCACGGCGGCTTCGGGCTGCTGACCCACCGCCAGATCAAGAAGCCGACCTACCACCTGTACGCCTTCATGGCCCGGATGGGCGAGGAGATCCTGGCGCGCGGACCGGACCACCTGGTCACGCGGGACGACTCCGGCCGGGTCACCGCGCTGGCATGGGCGCCGGTGGACGTCACCGGCGGTCCGCCCGTCGACGGGCACACCGTGCGGCTGTCGATCCCGGTCGGCTCCCCGTCCGGCCGCGCCTTCCTGCTGCGCTCGTCGGTGAGCGAGGAGAAGGGCAACGCCTGGAGGGCGTGGTGCGAGATGGGCCGCCCCGCGTCCCCCCGGCCCCGGCAGCTCGACGCGCTGCGGGAGGCGGCCGAGCCGGTCCGCAGCCATCGCTGCCTGCCGGTCGAAGGCGGGCGCGTCGGCCTGGACATCACCCTCGACCGCCACGAGGTCACCCTGCTGGAGATCACGCCCGTGGTGGACGAGACCCCGCCCTGGGGGGACGGATGGGACGACGGCCGCCTGCTCGGCCTGAACGCGCTCGCTTCGGATGGGGAAGCCGCGCCATGACCGAGACGACGATGCGGCGGTTCGGCCAGGGACCGCTCTCACGCGCCTCCGCGCTTGTCTACACGCTGCTCGTGGTCGAGCTCCTGGTCCTGGTCACCACCGCGCCCGGCCTGGCCGGGCTCGTCCTGCTCGGCCACGACGCGGCCAACGTCTCGCTGGCCGCGGCCTGCGCGCTCCCGGCCGGCCCGGCGCTGTCCGCCGCGCTGTACGCGGTGCACCACCGCCGGCTCGACCTGACGGACCTCCATCCGGCGACGGCGTTCTGGCGCGGCTACCGGATGAACGTCTGCGGGGTGATGAAGCTCTGGATCCCGTGGCTGGCGTGGCTGACCGTCGTCGGATCGACGCTCGCGAACTTCGGCGCCGCTGGGGTCCCGGGGTGGTGGGCGATCCTGCTGGTCCTCATCGCGCTGGCGGCGGCCCTCTGGGGCGCGAACGCACTCGTGATCACATCGCTGTTCGCCTTCCGGGCGAGGGACGTCGCCCGCCTGGCCGCCTACTTCCTCTTCTCCTCGCCCCGGGTCGCGCTGGCCAACGCCTGCCTGCTGGTCGTCGCGACCGGCGTCACGCTGGTCGCCACCGAGGCCGCGCTGGCGCTGCTGGCCTCGGTGTTCGCGTCGGCGCTGCTGCTGAACAGCCGCCCGATGATCACCGAGGTCACCGAGCGGTTCACCGTCGAGGGGGCCTCGTGACGATCCCTGATCCCGTCCACCCGGCGTGGCTGCCGCCGGAGGCGTTCCGGGCGATCGGCTCGCGCCGCACGGCCGTGCTCGGCGACGGGCTCCTCGTCGAGACCGTGCACGACGAGGTGGCGCGGGCCTGCGTGCAGTACGGCGGGCGCGTGCGCGCGGCGCCGACGGCGGGGCAGTATGATTTCGTGCTCGCGCTCACGACGGCGGAGCCTCGGGCGGCGATCGGGGTCCGGCGCGATTCCGCGACCGGCGCCGAGGGATACCTGCTCGCGCGGCACGACGGCGTCACGGTGGTGCTCGCCGACGATCCCGCCGGGCTGCTCTATGGCCTGTTCCACGTCGTACGGCTCGGCGAGTCGGCGTTCACGGGCGAGCGGCAGGCCGAGCAGCACCGGCCCGCGACGCGGCGGCGCATGCTCGACCACTGGGACAACGTCGACGTGCACCCGGTGATGGGCCAGGTCGAGCGCGGCTACGCGGGCGGGTCGATCTTCTGGCACGACGGCGGGCCGCGCGGCGACCTGGCCCGGGTGCGCGCCTACGGGCGGCTGCTGGCCGCCTGCGGGATCAACGCGGTCGCCGTGAACAACGTCAACGTGCACGCCACCGAGGCCCGCCTGCTGACCGACCGGCTCGGCGACGTCGCCGCGATCGCGGACGTGCTGCGGCCGTATGGGATCCGGGTCCACCTGTCGGTGAGCTTCGCCTCGCCCGTCGTCCTCGGGGGGCTGCCGAGCGCCGACCCCCTCGACGAGGACGTACGCAAGTGGTGGACGGACGTCACCGATCGGGTCCACGACGCGATCCCCGACTTCGGCGGCTACGTGGTGAAGGCCGACTCGGAGGGTCAGCCGGGCCCGTTCGCGTACGGGCGCGACCACGCCGACGGCGCGAACGTGCTCGCCGAGGCGCTGGCGCCGTACGACGGGGTCGTGCACTGGCGCGCCTTCGTCTACAACCACCGGCAGGACTGGCGCGACCGGACGACCGACCGGGCCCGCGCCGCGTACGACCACTTCGCCCCGCTCGACGGGCGGTTCCGCGACAACGTGATCCTGCAGGTGAAGCACGGCCCGATCGACTTCCAGGTGCGCGAGCCGGTGTCGCCGGTGATCGCGGCCATGCCCGCCACCCGCCTGGCCGTCGAACTCCAGGTGACGCAGGAGTACACCGGCCAGCAGCGGCACGTCTGCTACCTCGCCCCGATGTGGCGCGAGGTGCTCGGCTTCCGCCCCTGGGGACCGGACGGAACCGCCGTGGCCGACGTCGCCGGGGGACCTGACGGAGACGGCGGCGGGCTCGTCGGGGTCTCCAACGTGGGCGACGACCCCTACTGGACCGGTCATCCGCTCGCCCAGGCCAACCTGTACGCCTTCGGCAGGCTCGCCTGGGACCCGTGGTCGGACCCGGCGGCGATCCTCGACGAGTGGATCGACCTCACCTTCGTGCCCGTGAGCGAGTCCGGGACGAGCGCAGACGTCGAGCGGTTGCGCCGCACCCTACATTCGATCATGGACGACTCCTGGCGCACTTATGAGCGGTACACCGCGCCGCTGGGCGTCGGGTTCATGGTCCGTCCCGGCCACCACTACGGGCCCGACGTGGACGGATACGAGTACACGCCGTGGGGCACCTATCACTTCGCCGACCGGGACGGCGTCGGCGTGGACCGCACCCGCGCCACCGGGACCGGCTTCACCGGCCAGTACCCGCCGCCGTGGTCGGAGGTGTACGAGTCGCTCGACCGGTGCCCCGACGAACTGCTGCTGTTCTTCCATCACGTCCCGTACGGACACGTGCTGCACAGCGGATCGACCGTCATCCAGCACATCTACGACACCCACTTCGCCGGGGCCGAGCAGGTAAAACAGGCCCGGCGACGATGGGAGGAGGCCGCCGGACTGTTCGACCCGTCCCTGCACGCCCGGGTCAAAGAGCTTCTCGACGAGCAGGTCCGCTGCGCGGAGGAGTGGCGGGACCAGATCAACGCCTACTTCTTCCGCAAGTCGGGCATACCCGACGTTCGCGGTCGCCACATCCCATGACGGAACCACGACGCGACGGCGTCTACAGGGCGGAAGGACACAGGGCAGAGGAACACAGGGCAGAAGGACGCTGGGTCGCGACCTGGACGGCGATGCCGCAGCTGACGGAGCCGGACAACATGCCGCCTTGGCCGTTCGCCCGGGACGACCTCGTTCTCGCCGATGCCACGCTGCGGCAGACGGTCCGGGTCTCGGTGGGCGGGCGGCGGACACGGCTGCGGTTCTCCAACGCCTTCGGCGGCGCCGCGCTGCCCATCACGAAGGTCACCGTCGCGCTGCCGGTCGGCGGGCGGGCCGGGGTGAGCGCGATCCGGCCGGAGACGGTGCGGCCGGTGACCTTCCACGGCCGCCCGTCGGTGACCGTCCCGGTCGGGGCGCAGGCGGTCTCCGACCCGCTGACCGTCGAGCCGGCGCCTCGGTCGAACCTGACGGTGACGGTCCATCTGGCCGACGGCCAGCGCTCGGCGAGCATCACCTCGCATCCGGGCTCGCGAACCACCTCGTTCCTGCTGGCCGGCGACCACGCCGACGCCGCGGACCTGCCCGGCGCGACCGCGCTGGACCACTGGTACTTCCTCAGCGGGGTGGAGGTGTGGGCCGAGCCGCCGGTCGCCGCAGTGGCGGTGGTGGGCGACTCGCTCACCGACGGCCGGGGCTCGACCACCAACGGCAACGACCGCTGGCCGGACCGGCTGTTCGACCGCCTCCAGTCCCGGCGCGCCACCTCCGGTGTGGCGGTGGTCAACCAGGGGGCGGGCGGCAACCGGGTGCTCAACGACGGACTGGGCCCCAACGTGCTGGCCCGGCTGGACCGCGACGTGCTCGCCCAGAGCGGCGTGGCCTGGCTGGTCCTGTTCGAGGGGGTCAACGACATCGGCACCGCCGAGGCGAGCCCGGCCGCGCAGAAGCAGGTGGCCGACGAACTGATCTTCGCCTACGACCAGATCGTCACGCGGGCGCACGCGCGGGGCGTCCGCGTCTACGGCGCCACGCTGACGCCGTTCGGCGGCAACGCCTCCTACGACGACGCCCGGTGCTACCGGGAGGCGGCCCGGCAGGCGGTCAACCGGTGGATCCGTACCGGCCGCCGGTTCGACGCGGTGATCGACTTCGACCGCGCCGCCCGTGACCCGGCCGATCCCCGCCGGTTGCTCGCGGCGTACGACGTGGGCGACCACCTGCACCTGAACCCGGCGGGCTACCAGGCCCTCGCCGACGCCGTGCCCGCCCACCTGTTCCGGCGGGAGCCGCTGCCCCCGGGCTTCGGATTCGACTGACGCGGCGGCGGCTAGAGTGGCGTCCTGCTGTGTTCCCCGGCCACCGACGTCACTGAGCACCCTGGATGAGCGAGCGCGATGAGAATCGTCGAGGACGACCTGTCCGGCCCGCAGATCGCCGAGTTCCTGCGGGAACACGTGCGGGAGATGCGGTCCATCACGCCCCTGGAGAGCAAGCACGCCCTCGACCTCGACGGCCTGCGCACGCCCGATGTCACGTTCTGGTCGGTGATGGACGGCGACACGATCGTGGGCTGCGGTGCGATCAAGAGGCTCGACCCGGAGCACGCCGAGCTGAAGTCGATGCGCACCTCGGCGGCGCGCAAGCGCAGCGGGATCGCGTCCCTGCTGCTGGCGCACATCATCGCCGAGGCCGGGCGGATGGGTTTCACCCGGCTGAGCCTGGAGACCGGCTCGGCCGACTTCTTCCTGCCCGCCAGGAGGCTGTACGAGAAGTTCGGGTTCGGCTACTGTGAGCCCTTCGCCGGCTACCGGCCCGATCCGCACAGCGTGTTCATGACCAGGCTGCTCTGACGACGTCGTCAGTACGCGTCGGGGCGTAGGGCCCGCGCGCACACGGTGAGGCCCTCCCTGAGGGTCTCATGCGTCGCGTCGTCGACCTTCTCGAGCATGACCGCTTCGATGTCGTCGAGCGAATCGTCGCACCGCCGCAGCACGGCCACCCCTTTGGGAGTGAGGCGGGCGCACAGCGTGCGGCCGCCGTCCGGGTGCGGGTCGCGGCGGATCAGGCCGCGCCGTTCCAGGTCGCGGATGACGAGGTTCATCGCCTGCGGAGTGACGAAGGCGATCCGGGCCAGCTCCGCCGACGACACCCCGTCGCGCGTGCGCAGTTCGCTGAGCGCCATGTATTCGGTCGTGGTGACGCCGTGCCGGGCGAGCGCGTCGTCCAGGCGGGCGCGGATGCGGCGCTCCAGGCGGAACACCAGGTAGCTCAGGCGTGCCGCGGGCGCGGGCGGCTGGGCGGCGGGACGGGAGCGGCGGGCGGTCACCGGACGACCATACCGCGCGATCTCCGGAATGTAAGTTTCGCGGTTTGCTATCAAGTCAATTGATAGCAAGTGCCTTGATAAGCAGTGGAAATGCCTGTTTGATCGCCGGAGCCCTTGGGGGCGTGTCTTGACCGCCGGGCGTCTCCGCTCCTATACCGGCTGACGTCACTACCTGCGAGTGAGCGGCGGTTCCGCGAACGTGCGTGGAAAAGACGCGAAAAGAGGGGGCCGCCGCCGATCGGAAAAGGAGGAGCGGATGAGGCGATTACTCACGGCGCTCGCCGGCGCGGTCACCGCGGTGCTGTGCGCCGCCGCGGTCCTGGTGTCGGCGCTGGTGTCCGCACATCCCGCCGCCGCGGCGACGTTGACCGAGGTGACGAACTTCGGCGCCAACCCCGGCAACCTGCGCATGTACGTGTACGTGCCGAACAGCGCCCAGCAGAATCCGGCGATCGTGCTGGCCATGCACACCTGCGGCGGCTCGGGGCCGGGCTTCTACTCGTCCACCGAGTTCGCGTCGCTGGCCGACCGGTACGGCTTCATCGTGATCTATCCGTCGGCGTCGAAGAAGATGAACTGCTTCGACAACTGGTCCGACGCGTCCAAGGTGCGCGGCGGCCAGACCGACCCGGTCTCGCTCATGTCGATGGTGACCTACGTCGAGCAGCAGTATCACGGCGACCCGAACCGGGTGTTCGCGACCGGCGCCTCCTCGGGCGCCATGATGACCAACGCCATGCTCGCCCTGTATCCCGAGGTGTTCAAGGCGGGCGCGGCGTTCATGGGCGTGCCGTTCACGTGCTTCCCCAACGAGGCGGCCTACAGCCCGGGGGGCAACTCCTCCCCGTGCGTGGGCAAGACCGCGCAGCAGTGGGGCGACGCGGTCCGCAACGCGAACCCCGGTTATCGGGGGCCGTGGCCGCGCATGCAGCTGTGGCACGGCACCAGCGACACGGTCGTCTCCTACGCCGAACTGGAGGAGGAGATCAAGCAGTGGACGAACGTGCACGGCCTGAGCCAGACGCCGACCTCCACGGACACGCCGCAGTCCGGGTGGAGCCGCCGCCGCTACGCCGACGCCTCGGGGACGGTGCGGGTCGAGGCGTACACCATCCAGGGCGCGGGCCACAGTCTCCCCATGAGCGGCATGGCCGCGGTCGCCATCCAGTTCTTCGGGCTCACCGGTAGCAGCCCGAGCCCGAGCGCCACCGTCAGCCCGTCCCTCAGCCCGTCCGCCAGCCCGCCCGCGAGCCCGTCGCCGAGCCCCTCGCCGTCCGCGAGCCCGTCGAATCCGCAGCAGGGCGGCGCGTGCCGGATCACCTACAGGGCCAATTCCTGGAACAACGGCTTCACGGCGGACGTCACGATCACGAACACCGGCACCGCTCCCGTCAACGGCTGGACCGTCACCTGGACGTGGCCGGGCAACCAGCAGATCACCAACGCGTGGAACGCCGGCGTGACCCAGTCCGGCGCCCAGGTCACCGCGCGCAACGTCTCCTACAACCCCGCCATCCCCGCCGGAGGCAGCACGAGCTTCGGCTTCCAGGCCTCCTACAGCGGCAGCAACACCGCACCGGCCGGTTTCGCCCTCAACGGCGCGGCCTGCACCGTCGCCTGACCGGGCCTCGGCCCCACCCTGCCCCTGCCGTCCCCTGCCGCGCCGCGAGCCGTCAGGGGGCGGCGCGGCCGGGTGTCAGACGGCCAGCGTGTCCAGGACGGTGGCGGCCAGCTCGGCGGCGGGCGGCTCGTACCGCTGGGCGAGCGCCTGGAAGGTCTGCTCGGCCTGGATCGCCGGCCAGTCCCGGGGCAGGTGCTCGGCCGGCAGGTGCGGGTCCTGGCGGACGAGCTGCAGCCAGTCGGTGTGCAGCAGCAACTGCCGCGCGAGGTCGTCGGCGCCGGGGAGCGGCCGGGAGACGTCCCACTGGGCGAGGAACGCCCGGTAGCGCGCGGCGATCTGCTCGATGTCGAACGCCTTCCCGACGAGGTCGGCCGCCTCGGTCGGCTTGAACGCCTTGGCGGTGAGCACGGTGACGTGGTCGCCCAGATCCAGAGAGTCAAGGACGTCGCTGACGTCCTTGACGCCCGGCGCGATCCACAGCCCGCTCTGCAGCAGGCCGAACCCGTGCCAGATGAGCCGGGACCGCAGGTCGTGCCGGGTGCTGCGGCGGCTGTCCGGAATGGAGAAGCCGACGAGCGTCCAGGTGCCGTCCCAGTCGCGGTTCACCGCGCCGGTCTCCCACACCCGCCTGCGCCCGTCCTCCAGGACCTCGACGGCACGCGGGGTGAGCCCGAAATACACCTTCCGTCCCTGCCGGTGCCGCGCCAGCAGGTTCCGCTTCACCATCCGCGCGAGCGTCGACCGTACGGCCTCCTCGGAGACGCCGAGGCGGGCGAAGACGTCGATGACGCTCCCGGAGTAGACGGCGATGTCGCGATGCAGCACGTAGATGCCGAGGAAGCTGAACATCAGGGACTGTGGGCGCAGGGATGGCGCCGTCTGGTCGTCTTCACCGCCGAGGGTCACACCAGCAGGGTAGACCGTCTCCGACGTCATGCAAATCTTTGACGGCCGTCACATAGTTGCCATACATTCGACGAAGTCACGCTGCCGAGCGAAGGGCGCAACTATGGATCTTTCCGGCAAGGTGGCCGTCGTCACCGGCGCGGGCCGCGGCCTCGGCCGCGCGTACGCCGAGGCGCTGGCGGCGGCGGGGGCGGCGGTCGTCGTTAACGACGTGGACGGCGACGCGGCCACGGGGGTCGGCTGGCGGGATCACCGCGAAGGGAGGCAGGGCCGCGGCCGTCGTGGCCCCGGTCGGCTCCGCCGAGGTCGCCGAGCGGCTGGTCGACACGGCCGTCAAGGAGTTCGGCCGGCTCGACGTGATGGTCACGAACGCCGGCATCCTGCGTGACCGGGTGCTGTGGAAGATGACGGACGACGACTTCGACGCGGTGATCGGCGTGCACCTGCGCGGCACGTTCACCTGCGCCCGGGCGGCGGCGGTGCGCATGCGCGAGCAGGGGAGCGGAGGACGACTGATCCTCGTCTCCTCACCGGCGGGCCAGCGCGGGAACTTCGGCCAGACGAACTACGCCGCCGCCAAGGCGGGCGTGGTCGCCATGGCCAGGACCTGGGCGATGGAGCTGGCCAGGGCGAACATCACGGTGAACGCGGTGGTCCCGGTGGCGGCCACGGAGATGACCAAGACCATTCCCGCGTTCGCCCCGGTCATCGAGGAGGCCGAGCGGACCGGAAAGCCGTTCCCCGACTGGCTGCGCAGGGACGAGGGGCTGGGCACGGTCGAGGACGTCGCCCCGCTCGTCGTCTTCCTCGCCTCCGACGCCTCCGCGGGCGTGACCGGCCAGGCGATCGGCATCGGGGGCGACCGTCTGGCGCTGTGGGCCCACCCGAAGGAGAAGGCCGTGGCGTTCGCCGACGGCGGGTGGACGGCCGACGCCATCGCCGCAGCCTGGGAGCCGGGTGTCGGCGCCGACCCCGAGACGTACGGCATCCCCGCACCCAGGAATCCCGTGCCGGAGGCGCCGAAGACGACGGAGGCCCGGTGAACACCGAGGACCTGGTCGCGATCGACGTGCACACGCACGCCGAGGTCTCGGCCGCCGGGCACGCCTCGCTGAGCGCCGAGCTGTTCGGCGCCTCCGAGAAGTACTTCAAGGAGCACCCGAGACCGACCATCCCCGAGATCGCCGCCTACTACCGCGAGCGGAGGATGGCCGCGGTGGTGTTCACCGTCGACGCGGAGCACGCCACCGGGCACCCCCGCATCTCCAACGAGGAGGTGGCCGAGAGCTGCGCCGAGCACCCGGACGTGCTGATCCCGTTCGGCAGCGTCGATCCCTGGAAGGGCCGGGCGGGGGTCCGGGAGGTGCGCAGGCTCGTCGAGGAGTACGGCGTGCGCGGCTTCAAGTTCCACCCCAGCATCCAGGGATTCGCGCCCGACGACCGGATGGCCTACCCCCTCTACGAGGCGATCCAGGAGCTCGGGGCGGTCGCCCTGTTCCACACCGGCCAGACGGGCATCGGCGCGGGAGTGCCCGGCGGGGGCGGGATCCGGCTGAAGTACTCCAACCCGATGCTGGTGGACGACGTCGCCGTGGACTTCCCCGAGCTGCGGATCATCCTGGCCCACCCGTCGTTCCCCTGGCAGGACGAGGCGCTGGCCGTGGCCACGCACAAGCCGTACGTCTACATCGACCTGTCGGGGTGGTCGCCCAAGTACTTCCCGCCGCAGCTCGTCCGGTACGCCAACACGCTGCTCAAGGACAAGGTGCTGTTCGGGTCCGACTACCCGGTGATCAGCCCGGACCGCTGGCTGGCCGACTTCGACAAGCTCGAGATCAAGCCCGAGGTCCGGCCCAAGATCCTCAAGGACAACGCCGTACGCCTGCTCGGGCTCGGCACCGGAGAAGGCGCACAGGACGGTTCCACGGAAGGGACGGCAGGCACATGACCATCACGGTGAACGGGCTCGACGAGATCAAGGCGCTGGCTGGCAAGGATCTCGGCCACAGCGGCTGGCTGCAGATCACCCAGGACCGGGTGAACACCTTCGCCGACGCCACCGACGACCACCAGTGGATCCACGTCGACCCCGGCAGGGCCAAGGACGGGCCGTTCGGCGGCCCGATCGCCCACGGTTATCTGACGTTGTCCCTGGTCATCCCGCTCTTCACCCAACTGCTGGACGTCCGGGGCGTGAAGATGAGCGTCAACTACGGCCTGGAGAAGGTGCGCTTCCCCAGCCCCGTGAAGGTGGGCGGCAAGATCCGCCTCGCGGCCGTCGTCGTCTCCGTCGAGGACGTCCCCGGCGACGGCGTCCAGATGCTGCTCGACTTCACCGTCGAGACCGACGGCTCCGCCAAGCCCGCCTGCGTGGCACGGGCGATCTACCGGCACTACGCCTGACGACTGACGCCTGAGACCCGGCGGCCAACTCGGCCGCCGGGTCGTCCGCGTTTGTTCTCATCCACAAACCTGCCCCCGACTCTCCGTTGCTGCACCAATTGCCGGTTTAGTCCGTTTGCGTGCAGACTTGCCCATCCATAAGCCCCTGACCTGGGGCTTCGCGGCGGAGAGAAAGGACCAGGTATGAGCGTGCCCCGGGGGCCCGTCGACTCCTCACGGGTTCCGCGATTCGCCGGACCGGCGACCTTCGCGCGGCTGCCGCGGCTGGACGAGGTCGGGCACGCCGACGTGGCGGTCGTGGGCGTGCCGTTCGACAGCGGGGTCTCCTACCGCCCCGGCGCCCGGTTCGGCCCCTCGGCCGTCCGCGAGGCCAGCCGCCTGCTCCGGCCGTACCACCCTGGCCTGGACGTCTCGCCGTTCGCGGCGCTGCAGGTGGCGGACGCGGGCGACATCGCGTGCAACCCGTTCGACATCCGCGAGGCGGTCGAGACCGTCGAGGAGGCCGCCTCCGGGCTGATGGAGGGAGGCACCCGGCTCGTCACGATCGGCGGCGACCACACGATCGCGCTGCCGCTGCTGCGGGCGGCCGCCCGTCGGCACGGCCCGGTCGCGCTGCTGCACTTCGACGCGCACCTCGACACCTGGGACACCTACTTCGGGGCCGAGTACACGCACGGCACGCCGTTTCGCCGGGCGGTCGAGGAGGGCATCCTCGACACCGAGGCGGTGTGCCACGTCGGCACCCGCGGCCCGCTGTACGGCAAGAAGGACCTCGACGACGACCGCCGGCTGGGCTTCGGCATCGTGACCAGCGCCGACGTGATGCGCCGGGGCGTGGACGAGGTCGCCGACGCGCTGCGGCAGCGGATCGGGAACCGGCCGCTCTACCTCTCGATCGACATCGACGTGCTCGACCCGGCGCACGCGCCCGGCACCGGCACCCCCGAGGCCGGAGGGCTGACCAGCCGGGAACTGCTGGAGATCCTCCGCGGCCTCGCGGGCGCCGACCTGGTCGGCGCCGACGTCGTGGAGGTCGCGCCCGCCTACGACCACGCCGAGATCACCTCCGTCGCAGCCTCCCATGTGGCCTACGACCTGATCAGCCTGCTCGCACTCAAGGAGGAGAAGTGAGCGACACGAACGCGACGAAGGGGCTGCCCGCCGCCTTCGCCTGGTCCCCGAAGGGCTGGCCCTCGGAGCGTGCCTTCAGCACCCCGGACGCGGCCGAGGTGTGGTGTTACACCGACCGGTTCTCGTACTTCCCCGGGGAGACCGTCCGCTTCCATCTCAGCGCGAGCGTCCCGTCCTTCGACCTCGAGGTGGTGCGCGACGGGCTGGAGCCGCGCGTCGTCTGGTCGCGCGAGGGGCTGTCGGCCGGCCGGTTCGAGGCGCCGGCCGACGCCCACGCCGTCGGCTGCGGCTGGCCGGTCGGGCTGGAGCTGGAGATCCCGGACGACTGGCGGAGCGGCTTCTACATCGTCACCGTGCGCGCGGTCACGCCGTCCGGAGAATTGTGGGAGCGCGAGCACTTCTTCGTCGTCAAGGCGCCGGCCGGGCGCGCGCCCGCCGCGCTCGTGCTGACCACGGGCACGATGCTGGCCTACAACGACTGGGGCGGCGCCAACCACTACCGCGGCCTGGGCGACGACCCGCGTTCCGACAACGGATCGCCGCTGGCCTCGACGCAACGCCCGATCGCCCGCGGAATGATCCGCAAGCCGGCGGGCGCACCCCGGGAGGCCAACCCCGGCACGCTGCCGATCAACGGCGCCCCCCGCTACCCCTCGTACGAGTGGGCGCGCCTGTTCGGGTACAGCCGCCACCACGCCGACGCGTTCTGGGCGACCTACGAGCGGCACTTCGTGGTGTGGGCCGAGCGCAACGGCTACGAGATCGACTACCTGACCCAGCACGACCTGCACTTCGACCCTCACGCGCTGGACGGGTACTCCTGCGCGATCGTCGTCGGGCACGACGAGTACTGGTCGTGGCGGATGCGCGACACGGTCGACGCGTTCGTCGACGCCGGCGGCAACCTGGCCAGGTTCGGCGGCAACTACCAGTGGCAGGTGCGCCTCAGCGACGACGGGACCACGCAGTACTGCTACCGGCTGCCGTCGCTGGACCCCGAGGCGGCCACGACGCCGCACCTGGCCACCACGGTGTGGGAGGCGAAGTCGGTCGGACGGCCCGGTGCCACCACCATCGGGCTCAACGGCCTCGGCGGGATCTACAACCGCTACGGCGTCGCCACGCCCCGCTCGTCGGGAGGCTTCACGGTCTACCGGCCGCACCACTGGGCCTTCGAGGGGACCGACCTCTACTACGGCGACCTGCTCGGCGGGCCCCCGTACTTCCTGGCGGCCTTCGAGCTCGACTCGGTCGAATACACCTTCCGGCGCGGCCTGCCGTACCCGACGTTCGAGGACGGCGCCCCGGAGACGCTGGAGATCCTGGCCCTCGCGCCGGCCGTACGCGGGGAGGAGGACCGCTTCGGCGGCCGGGTGCCGATCGGCGGGCCGGAGGAGGAGGTCTACAACTACAACGCGGACCTCGGCGACGACCTGCCCGACTACGTGCACGAGGGCGAGATGCGGGGCGCCGGGATGATCGCGGCGTTCACCCGCGGCGACGGCGAGGTCTTCAACGGCGGCACCACCGAGTGGTCCCACGTGCTCGGCCTCGGCGACCCCTTCGTGGAGCGCATCACCCACAACGTCCTGCGCCGCTTCGGCCTGCGCGGCCGCGTCGAGAACAGCCACGTGAAGAAGCAGGGAGGAACCGCATCGTGAGCGACGCGCAGAGCCGGACGGGCATCGACGCCGTCCGCGCGATCACGGCCGGGAACGGCGAGCGCTTCGTGCCCCCGCTGAGCGACTACCATCTGCTGTCCGCCGAGTGGACGGAGGCGGAGTTCCGGGTCTTCGGCGGCACCGCGAGCTCGTTCACCGGCGGTTTCTGGACCGGCGAGCCCGGCGCCGTACGGTTCGACTCCTGGCCCTATGACGAGATCTGCTTCATCCTCAAGGGCCGCGTCGCCGTACAGGACGAGTCCGGGCGGCGCAAGGAGTTCGGCCCGGGGGAGTCGTTCCACATCCCGCAGGGCTTCCGCGGCGACTGGATCACCCTGGAGCCGAGCGAGAAGGTCTTCGTCGCGGTCAGCCGCTGAGCTCCCCCCCCTTCCTGCCTTCGGGCCCCCACCCGCCTTCAGCCCCGAGCCGACCCGCAGTAAGGAGCACACACACCATGCCAGGTCATCCCCCCGGGAGCTCCGCGAACGCGCCCGACTCCCTGGCCAGCAACGCCATGGGCACCAAGGACCTCGTCTTCACGGTCCTGGCCGCGCTGGCCCCGCTGACGCTCATCGTCGCGGTCGCCCCCCTGCACTTCCTCAAGGGCGGTGCCGCCGTCCCCGGCGGCTACCTGGTCGCCGGGGTGGTCATGGCGCTGTTCGCCGTCGGTTTCATGACCATGAGCCGCTACGTCCGCAATGCGGGCGCCTTCTACGCCACCATCTCGCGCGGCCTGGGCAAGCCGGCGGGCTCGGGCGCGGCGATGCTCGCCGTCGTCGCCTACAACGCCCTGCAGATCAGCACGTACGGCGCGCTCGGTGTGTACGCCAACGAGACGTTCAAGAACTACTTCCACCGCGACGTGCCGTGGTGGGTGTTCGCGATCGTCGGCCTGGTCTTCGTGGGGTGGCTCGGATATCGGGGCATCCACACCAGCGCCCGGATCCTCGGGGCCCTGCTCGTGCTGGAGACGGCCGTGCTCGTCGTGCTGGCGGTCTACGTCCTGGCGAAGGGCGGCGCCGGTGACTGGTCCGCCGAGTCGTTCGCGCCCAGCAGGGTCTTCGACCCGGGTAACGGTGCGATGTTCGCCCTGGTCGCCGGGGCGTTCATGGGCTTCGAGGCCACCGCGATCTTCAGCGAGGAGGCGCGGGGCGGCATCCGTACGGTCCGCCGGGCGACCTACATCGCGGTCGCCTTCATCGCCGTCTTCTACGCCTTCGTCACCTGGGTCATCGTCATGGCCTACGGCGTCGACAAGATCGGACCCGCGGCCGAGGCCGACCCGGTCAACCTCGTCGTCGCCGTCTTCGACAGGTACGTGCCCGCCCCTATCACCGAGGTCATGCACATCCTGCTGCTGACCAGCGCGTTCGCCGCGCTGCTCGCGCTGCACAACGCGGCCAACCGCTACTTCTACGCGATGGGCCGCGAAGGCCTGCTGCCCCGCGCGCTCGGCCGCACCCACCCGCGGACCAAGGCCCCCTGGACGGCCGGCCTCGTGCAGACCGTGCTGGCGGCCGTGGCCGTCGTCGTGTTCGCGGTCTTCGGGATCGACCCCTACCTGGGACTGCTGCTGTGGGGCAGCGCGCTCGGGTTCCTCGGCATCATCTGCCTGTGGGCGTTCTGCTCCCTGGCGATCATCCGCTTCCTGCGCAGGCAGCGCCCGAGGCCGGCATCTTCCGGACCACGATCGCCCCGGGGCTCAGCTTCGCCGCCCTGGCCGTCGTGCTCTTCCTCGTCCTGAGCAACCTGCCGCTGCTGACCGGCGCCGGCACCACCACCAACATCCTGATCGTCGGTCTCGGCGTGGCCGCCGTCGTCGCCGGCGTGGCAAGGGCCCTGTATCTGCGGGCCCGCGCACCCCGGCTCTACGCCGGCTGGCCCAGACGTCCGTCGACGAACCGCCCGCGGGGCGGAGAGAGCCCGCCATCGGAAATGCCTGATCACGACACGTCATCGCCCGGCGGCTGCCGGGGCTACCTGCCGCTCGACCTGGCCGGCGTGCTGAACGCGCCGCGCTCGGTCCTCGACGACGGCGACTCCTATCGGCTCGGGTCGCGTACGCTCTACGGCCTGCCGTTCCTGTTCGGCGACGAGGGGAACGCGGGCGCGGCGCTGCTGCGCGTGGGCGGCCCGGACCCGGCGACCGTCACCGTCGAGGTGGACCGCGCGTTCACGTGGATGGTGGTCGCCCACGCCCTGGAGTCCCCGGACCTGTTCGACGGGCAGATGGCCGGTCAGCTCTGCGGGCACTACACCCTCGTCTACGACGACGGGACCACCGAGCGGCTGCCGGTGCGCCAGCGCCTGGAGATCGGGCCCACGCCCCGGCTGTGGAGCGACCGCGCCATCCCGCTCGACTGGGGGCAGACCCCGTTCCTGGCCGTCCCCGACGCCCAGCACCGGCTCATGCCGCGCACCCACGGGCGGTTCGACGCCGCCGGGGCGCGGTTCGTGGACATCGACGACCCGCAGGCCCGGTCGCCGTACGTCCTGCCCTACCGGTTCTACCTGTGGCCCTGCCGCAACCCCCGGCCCGAGAAGACGGTCCGCGTCCTGGAGATCCACTCGGCGGGCCCGGCCATCCTCGTCGGCGCGCTCACCGTCAGCGAGCTCGACGAGGACCCCTTCGGGCGTACGGTGTGGCGCGACGTCCTGCTCGACCTCGGCCCGTCGGCGGGGCCGATCTCGGAGGACCTGGCGGTGACCGTCGACCGGGGATCGGCGACCTACGTCTACCGCACGGTCGGCTCCGGCGACGCGGCCGCCGGGGACACGCCGGCCTGGGGGACGCCGGTGGGGGAGCACCACCAGGGCTACGTACGCGTCACCGCCACCCCGTCGGCGCGGCTGACGCTCACCCGCGGGGAGAAGGTGATCAGCGCCTGCGGCTGGGAGGAACTGCTCACCGCCGGGCGGCACAGCGACGGCGGGGTCACCTGGCGCGTCCCCGACGCCGGGCGGGCCTGGGTGCGCACCACGGTCAGGGACGCGGCCACCGGTGAGCCGGTCCCGTGCCGCATCCACTTCCGTTCCGCCGACGGGGTGCCCTACCCGCCGCACGGCCACCACGGGCACATCAACTCCGACGGCAACACCTGGAACCTCGACATCGGCGGCGACGTCCGCCTCGGCACCACGACCTACTCCTACGTCGACGGCACCTGCGAGGGCTGGCTGCCGCTGGGCGAGGTCACGGTCGAGGCGGCTCGCGGGTTCGAGTACGAGCCGCTGCGCACCACGGTCACGATCCGGCCGGGCCAGACCGAGCTCGAGCTGACCCTGGCCAGAGTGACGGACCTGGCCGCCGACGGCTGGTACAGCGGCGACACCCACGTGCACTTCGTCTCGACCCTCGGCGCGGAGCTGGAGGCCCGCGGCGAGGACGTCCGGGTCACCAACCTGCTGCTCAGCCAGTGGGGGCATCTGTTCACCAACACCGAGGAGTTCACCGGACGCCCGCACACCTCTCATGACGGCCACACGCACGTGTTCGCCGGCCAGGAGAACCGCAGCGGCATGCTCGGCCACATCAACCTGCTCGGCCTGCGCCGCCCGATCATGCCGTGGTGCACCGGCGGCGCCGAGGAGTCGGAGCTCGGCGGCGGCCTGGAGACCACGCTGTCCCACTGGGCCGACGAATGCCACGAACAGGGCGGCACCGTCGTGCTGGCGCACTTCCCCGTGCCCAACGGCGAGGCCGCGGCCCTGCTCGCCACCGGCAGGCTCGACGCCGTCGAGATGATCGCCTACGACCAGTACAACATCCAGGAGTACTACCGCTACCTCAACGCCGGTTACCGGATCACCCTGGTGGGCGGCACCGACAAGATGAGCAGCGAGGTGCCGATCGGCCTCATCCGCACCTACGCGCACGTGCCCGCGGACGAGGAGTTCGACTACTGGGCCTGGTGCCGGGCCGTCCGTGCGGGCGCGACCTTCGTCACCAGCGGCCCGCTCCTGTGGCTCGACGTGGACGGCCGCCGGCCGGGCCAGGACGCCCGCGTGCCCGCGAGCGGAACCGTACGCGTCGAGGCCCGCGTTCAGTCGATCTTCGACGTCGACCGGCTCGAGATCGTGGTCAACGGCCACGTCGTCGCCGAGCGCCGGATCGACACTCCCGGCCGCGTGCTCGAACTGACCGCGGACGTGCCCGTGACCGAGGACAGCTGGATCGCCGCGCGCTGCTATGGGCCGGGCGCCGACGTCGCCCGGCACCACGACGTGTGGGCCAGGCCGATCATGGCGCACACGTCTCCGGTCTACCTGCGCACGGGCGAGGAGTACGCCCGCTTCGACGCGGCCACGGTCGACCACATGCTGAACCTCGTCGACGGCTCCCTCGCGTACATCGACGAGCGCAGCCGGCGTCTGTGGCCCGGCCAGGTCTGCCACCGGCACGGGCAGGAGGACCACCTGGCCTTCCTGCGGGCGCCGTTCCTGCAGGCGCGCGAACTGCTGCGCGAGCGCAAGGCGGCCGGCTGAGGCCGCGCCGGCACGATCAGGTACGCGCCGCCCAATCGCCTCGACGGGCGGGCGGCGGCCGTCCTGGTCCACGTCGCCACCGGCGTTCACCGAAAGGGGGAGCGGGGTCTCGGCTCGTCACCGATCTTCTTGATCGAGCTTGCCCTGAGCCTCCCTCGAAAGATCCTGCCAGTCGGCCCAGGTCTTGAGCCGGTCGGCGTAGACCTGCTGGAGCATCGGGTAGAAGCCCTGGCCGAAGAGCACCCGCAGCGGCGGGTTGTCGGAGTCGACGATCTTGAGAAGCGCCCGGGCCGCGGCGGCCGGGTCGCCGGCGGGCTGCTTTCCCGCGAACGCGGCGAGGCGACGGCGGAGACCGTCGTAGATCGGGTCGGGCTCGGCCACGTGGCCGTTGTCGAGGGGATCGGGGTTCTTGCCTGACCGGGTGGCGAAGCCGCCGGGCTCGATCACGGTCACCTTGACGCCGAAGTCCGCCACCTCGTGGGCGAGGGTCTCGCCCAGGGCTTCCAGGGCCCACCTGGAGGCCTGGTATGCGCCGCCGAGCGGCATCGCGATGAGCCCGGCGGCCGAGGACATCTGGATGACGTGTCCCGATCCCTGCTCGCGCAGGTAGGGCAGCGCGGCCTGGATCACCCACACCGCGCCGAACAGGTTGGTCTCGAACTGGTCGCGCAGGTGCTGTTCGGTCAGCTCCTCGATCGCGCCGATCTGGGCGTAGCCGGCGTTGTTCACGATGACGTCGAGACGGCCGAAGTGCTCCTTGGCCCGCTTCACGCTCTCGAAGACGGCCGCCTTGTCGGTCACGTCCAGTTCGAGCGCGAGCACCGCGTCGCCATAGGCGGCGACCAGCTCGTCAAGGCTCGCGGTGTTCCGCGCGGTCGCGGCCACCTTGTCGCCGCGGGACAGCGCGGCCTCGACGAAGTTGCGGCCCAGACCGCGGGACGAACCGGTGACGAACCAGATCTTGCTCATGATGTCTTTCCGTTCTTTCTGCGGTTGTCTGCTGTTCCACCCCCTAGACAGACGACCCGGCACGGATATGACAGCGGATGAGTGTGACCTGCGTCTCTCCGGCAGTCGCGGCACGGCACGCCTGCGGCCCGTGGGCGCCGCGGCCGGGCGGGGTAGGCCGGAATAGAGGCCGAGGCCCGTGCCCCGGACCGGCCCGAGGGCATCCATATTGGGCAAAGTCTTGACCTCCGTTAGAAATCTGCCTAACCTCCGGACGAGAAGGCGAGAGTCTCAGCTCGCTCCCGGACGAGGAGCTCGGTCATGCCGAACCTGTCAGTCGCACCCCCCAGCCCGATTCAGCTCCGCCGCGCGGTGGCCTCCAGCTTCCTGGGCAGCGTCATCGAGTACTACGACTTCCTGCTGTACGCCACGGCCTCGGCCGTGGTCTTCAACAAGGTCTTCTTCTCATCCCTCGACTCGCTCACGGCGACGGTCGCCAGTTTCGGCACCTTCGCCACCGGCTACCTGGCGAGGCCGCTCGGCGGCGTCGTCTTCGGTCACTACGGCGACCGGCTGGGACGCAAGCGCATGCTCGTGCTGACCATGACTCTGATGGGCGTCGCCAGCTTCCTCATCGGCCTGCTCCCCACCTACGCCCAGATCGGCAGCCTCGCGCCCATCGCGCTCGTCGTGCTCCGGGTCCTGCAGGGCGTCGCCGTCGGCGGCGAGTGGGGCGGCGCGGTGCTGATGTCCGCCGAGCACGCGACCGGCAGGCGCGGCCTGTGGGCGAGCTTCACCAACGCCGGAGCCCCTTTCGGCATGGTGCTGTCCACGGCGGTGCTCAGCGGCACGGCCGCCGTCATGGGCGAGCAGGCGTTCCTGAGCTGGGGCTGGCGGGTGCCGTTCCTGATCAGCATCGTGCTGCTGGCGGTAGGCCTGTTCGTCCGGCTGCGGGTCGAGGAGACCCCGGTGTTCGAGGCCGCCAGGGAGCGGGTGTCCCGGGCGCCGCTGCTGGACGTGTTCCGCGACCACCCGAAGGCCCTCCTGCTCGGGATCGGCGTCGGACTGTCCGCGTTCGTGGCGCAGGGCACCCTCACCACCTATCTCATCGCGTACGGCGTGCGCGCCGGCTTCGCCCGGCAGGCGGTGCTGAACGCGCTCACGCTCTCATCCGCGCTGGCCGTGCTGGGCATCGTCGGCTGGTCGGCGCTGTCCGATCGGGTCGGGCGCCGGCCGGTGGTGCTCGCCGGCGCGGTGCTCATGGCGGCGTACGGCTTCGCGCTCTTCCCGATGGTGGACTCCGGGAGCACCGCCGTGCTCGCCGTCGCGCTCGTGCTCGGCCAGTCGCTCGTCCATCCGCTGATGTACGGCCCGCTCGCGGCGCTGTACACCGAGCTGTTCGCCACCGGGAGCCGCTACACGGGAGCCTCGCTCGGCTACCAGATCGCCGGGCTCGGCGCCGGTCTCGCGCCGCTGCTGTTCGCCCAGCTCGACGCGTCGACCGGCGGCGGGACGACGACGATCTCGGTGATCATCGCCGCCTGCTGCCTGCTGACCGTGGTCTGCGTGCTGGCGCTGCGCGAGACCAGCCGCCACGACCTGGCCTCGGTCACCACCGCCGTGCCCGCGTCCGGCCGCGTCGCGGACACGGCGAAACCGTCCTCCGCCTGACGAGGGGTGCCATCGATGCGCAACGCCGGACTGGGAGGCTGGCCGGCCCGCCGGGCCCAGATGAGCCCGGACCGCACCGCGTTCGTGTACGAGGACCGGCCGCTCAGCTACGCGGAGGTCCACGAGCGGACGACGAGGCTCGCGTCGCGGTTGCGTGACGCGGGGGTGCGGGCGGGGGACCGGGTCGCCTACCTCGGTCCCAACCACGTCGCCTTCGCCGAGACGATGTTCGCCACCCACGTGCTCGGCGGGATCTTCGTGCCGCTGAACTTCCGGCTGGCCGCGCCCGAGATCGCGTACATGCTCGAGCACTCGGGCGCGTCGGTCCTCGTCTACGCGCCGGAATGCGCGGAACAGTGTGCGGCGGCGGTCCGCGATCTCCCCGGGTTCCCGGGCCTGCGCACGGTCGTGGCGCTCGGGTCCCCGGCGGAGGGGGAGCGGCACTACGAGACCTGGCTGTCGCAGGGCGACCCCACACCGATCGACACCCCGGTGGCGCTCGACGACATCGCGCTCATCCTCTACACCTCAGGCACCACCGGACGGCCCAAGGGCGCCATGCTCAGCCACGCCAACCTGGCGTGGAACTGCTTCCACGTCCTGATCGGCGTGGACGTGGCGAGCACCGAGGTCACGCTGATCAGCGCGCCGCTGTTCCACGTGGCGGCCCTGAACCAGACCCTGCTGCCGACCTTCCTCAAGGGCGGAACCTCGGTCATCATGCCGTCGTGGGACGTCGAGCGGTGTTACGACCTCATCGAGAAGCACCGGGTCACCTGGATGTTCGGGGTCACCGCGATGTTCGCCGCGTTCGCGCGTTCGCCCCGGTGGCCCGGCGCCGACCTGTCCTCGCTGCGCACCCTCATGTCCGGAGGCGCGGCCATCCCGGTCGCGTTGATCCGCACCTACCAGGAACGGGGCCTGGTCTTCTGCCAGGGCTACGGGATGACCGAGACCTCCCCGGGCGCGACCTTCCTGGAGGCGGGCGAGAGCGTGCGAAAGGTGGGCTCCGCCGGGGTCCCGGTGTTCTTCGCGAACGTGCGCGTCGTCGGGCCCGACCTCACCCCCGTGGCGCCCGGCGAGCCGGGCGAGGTGCTCGTGCAGGGGCCGAACGTCACCCCCGGCTACTGGCGCGATCCGGAGGCGACCGCCGCCGCGCTGGCCGAGGGCGGCTGGTTCCACTCCGGCGACATCGCCACCCTGGACGACGAGGGCCACCTCCACGTCGTCGACCGGGTGAAGGACATGTACATCTCCGGTGGCGAGAACGTCTACCCGGCGGAGATCGAGGCCGCGCTCTTCGAGCACCCGGCGGTGGCGGAGGCCGCCGTGGTCGGGGTGCCCGACGACAAATGGGGCGAGGTCGGCCGCGCCTTCGTCGTGCCGCGCCCAGGCGCCGCCGTCACCCCCGGCGAACTGCGCGACTTCCTCCGCCCCCGGCTCGCGAAGTACAAGATCCCGGTCTACGTCGACGTCGTCGACGCGCTGCCGAAGACCGGTTCCGGCAAGATCCGCAAACCCGACCTGCGCAGGCGGCCTCTGCCCGCCGACCCCGAGGAGTGACCTGTGATCGTCACCGAGTTCGCGCGCAACCAGTGGTACGTGGCCGCCTACGGCCACGAGGTGGGCCGCCGTCAGCTCGGCCGCACCATCCTGAACGAGCCGATCCTGCTCTACCGCACCGAGGACGGGCGGGCGGTGGCGATGGCCGACCGCTGCGTGCACCGCCGGTTCCCCCTGTCGGAATCCCCCAGCCACCTGGTCGGCGACCGCGTGGTCTGCGGCTACCACGGCTTCACCTACGGCCCGGACGGCGTCTGCGTCGCCGTGCCCGCACAGCGGCGCATCCCGCGTACCGCGCGGCTGCGCACCTATCCGGTGGTCGAGCAGGACTCGTTCGTCTGGGTGTGGATCGGCGACCGCGAGCCGGGCGGCACGCTGCCGCCGCGCGCGCCCTGGCTCGTCTCGCCCGACTACGCCACGGTGTGCGGGATGGAGCCGCTGAACGCGCGGTACGGCCTGCTCGTGGACAACCTCCTCGACCTGTCCCACGAGACGTACCTGCACGGCGGGTACATCGGCACCCCGGAGGTGGCCGAGACCCCGATCACGACGGAGGTGGACGAGGACGCGGGCGTCGTCTACGTCAGCCGCCACATGGACGACGCGGCCTGCCCGCCGTTCTACGCCGAGTCGACCGGCATCAAGGGCCGGATCACCCGCTGGCAGGACATCGAGTATCACCCGCCGTGCCTGTACCTGCTGCACAGCCGGGTCGCCCCGGTCGGGTCGCCCCCGCCCGCCGACGACGGCACGGACCCGCACGCCTTCCACGTCGAGGTCGTGTACGCGATCACCCCGTCCACGGAGAACACCACGTACGACTTCTGGGCGGTGGCACGCGACTTCGCGTTCGACGACGAGAAGGTCTCGGACTTCCTGCGGGACAGCAATCGCACCGTCGTGCTGCAGGACGTGGCCGCGCTCAACACGCTGGAGCAGGTCCTCGCCGCGGAGCCGGACCGATACCAGGAGCTGTCGGTGAACATCGACACCGGCGGGCTGGCCGCCCGCCGCCTCCTCGCCCGGATGGCCGAGGCCGGTGCCGTACGACCGGAGGCCGCCGCCCGATGAGCGCGGACGACGCCGGCGCGCGGGGCGGCCGCACCGTCTACCGAATCCGCTGGCTGCCGGGGACGGACCGGCTGCACGCCTCCTGCTTCTGCGGGGCGGAGCGCGAGTTCGAGGACCCGGTGGCCTTGTGGGACTGGCTGCTCGGCCACCCCGAGGGCCACCGGCCCCGCCCCGTGGAGGCACACGACTCCCCGGCCCCGGCCGCCGCGCTCGTCTGAGACGACCACCACCGGAAAGGAAGCCTCGGCGACCATGCCCGTCACCGAACCGGAGTTCGACGTGAAGGTGGCGGGCAAGGCGCCCGTCGCCGAGGGCGTCGTCCTCCTGAGCCTCGTCCGCCCCGACGGCGGCCCGCTGCCCGCCTGGACGCCGGGCGCCCACGTCGACCTGCTGCTCGGCCCGGGACTGGTCAGGCAGTACTCGCTGTGCGGCGACCCCGGCGATCCCTCGATCTTCCAGGTGGCGGTGCTCAGGGAGCCCGGCGGGCGGGGCGGCTCCGCGTACGTGCACGACCGGCTCGCCGAGGGCGACACGATCCGGGTGCGCGGTCCCCGCAACCGCTTCGGCCTCGCCGAGTCACCCCGTTACCTGTTCGTGGCCGGCGGCATCGGCATCACCCCGATCCTGCCCATGATCGAGGAGGCGGCGCGGCGCGGATCCGACTGGCGGCTGGTGTACGGCGGGCGCACCCGGGCCTCGATGGCGTTCGCCGACCGGCTCGTCCGGAAGCACCCGGGCCGGGTGGAGCTGTGCCCGCAGGACGAGACGGGCCTGCTCGACCTCGACGCGCTGCTCGGCGTCCCGCGGGCGGACACCCTCGTCTACTGCTGCGGACCGGAGCCGCTGCTGGCGGCGGCGCAGCAGCGGTGCGCCTCCTGGCCGAAGGGAGCGCTGCGCGTGGAACGCTTCGTGTCCGCGGCCCGGAACGGCGCGGGCACGGCGGAGAGTACGGCGGAGAGCGCCTTCGAGGTGGAGCTAGCTCTGACCGGAACGACGCTGACCGTGCCGGCGGGACGCTCCATCCTGGAGGTGGTCGAGGAGGCGGGGGTCGCGGTGCTGTCGTCCTGCCGCGAGGGCACCTGCGGCACCTGCGAGACGGCGGTCCTCGGCGGGGTGCCCGACCACCGCGACCACCTGCTCACCGAGGAGGAGCGCGAGGCCGGGGACGTCATGTTCATCTGCGTGTCGCGGGCCCGGTCCGGCCGCCTCGTCCTCGAACTCTGACCCGCTCCGGAGCGGAGGTCGCCGGCCGGCCGCTCCGGCGTCACCGCCGCTCCTCGCCGTCGGCGCCGAGGAAGACGATGTCGAGGTCGTGGAGCCGGTCGGGGACGGCGTCGACGGCGATGCGGGTGATCTTCCCGTCGCTGACGGCGAACGTGAAGACGGCCTTCGGCCGGCCGCGGTGCGACCAGACGGCCGCAGGAACGCCGTCGACCAGAGCGAGCCGGGCGGCCTGAGCTCGTCCGGAGAAGAAGGCCGCCACCGCCTCGGCGCCGCGGATCTCGCCGGCCACGGCATCCGGATCGAGCAGATCGAGCAGGGCGGCGAAATCCCCGTTCCGGGAGGCGGCGAGGAAGGCGGCGACGATGTCCCGCTTCGGGGATCGGGCGGCCTCGGATGCCCCGGCCGCTCCCTGCACCCGGCGCCGGGGCGCGGCTGGCGAGTTGCCGGGCCCGCCGCGGGGGGAGCGGCCGACGATGGCGCCGATCTCGTCGAACGGCACGGCGAAGACGTCGTGCAGGACGAACGCGAGCCGCTCGGCGGGAGTCAGAGTGTCCAGCACCACCATCAGCGCGACACCGACCGAATCGGCCAGCAGCGCCTCGTCCTCGGGGCCGGCCTGGCTCGTCGGGTGGAGGTTCGCGTGCGGCGCGGCCGGCTCGGGCGGCAGCGTCCCGGCCGACTCCTCAGGCCGGGTCCGGCGTGCCTCCAGCATGTTCAGGCAGACCCGGGCGACGACAGTGGTCAGCCACCCGGCCGGATTCTCCACCTGGCCGGTGTCGGCGCGGCTGACCCGCAGCCAGGCCTCCTGCACCGCGTCCTCGGCTTCACCGGGCGAGCCGAGCATCCGATAGGCCACCGCTCGCAAGCGGCCCTGGTGCTCGGCGAACCGCTCGCTCAGCCAGTCCTGCTCGACCATCTGTCACATTCCTTCGTCGCGGCCTGTCATACCAGATGACCGGCGAACCCCTGCCGATGTGACATTCGGGCCCGGTCCGGATGTCCGGCCTGCCGGTTCGGCCGGCGAAAACACCGAAACCACCAGGAGAGAACCATGTCACTGCAGGTGAACGCCATCATGCTCGGCGTCGAGGACCTGGCCCGGGCCAAGAAGTTCTACGAAGGCCTGGGCTGCGAGATCGACACGGACACCCCCCACTTCGTTTCGTTGCGTCTGGGCGAGGGATCTCCGCAGCTGGCGCTCTACGAATGGGAGGCGGCGGCACAGGACGCCGGAGTCTCCGCGGAGGGATCCGGATTCCGCGGTGCCTCGTTCCACTTCAACCCCGACTCGCGGGAAGCGGTGGATGAGATGATGCGGAAGGCGGTGGCCGGCGGCGGCAGCGTGGTCAGGGAGGCGGCCCCCGCCCAGTGGGGCGGGTACTTCGGCTACTTCAGCGACCCGGACGGCTATCTGTGGAAGGTCACCACCTACGCCTCCTGACCAGGTAGACCTCAAACGGAATCCCCGGACGCGCCACACCCGGCGAGGCCGGGGATTCGCCCGTCAGCCACCCCAGGTGCCGACGGTCTCGCCCGAGGCGATCGCCGCGTCCTTGATCCGCTGGTGCACCGCTGTCGCGTCGCCGCCCGGCGTGATCGGGCCGCGCAGCGCGTACACGATGAAGTGGTAGTGGTGCACCCCGCTCGGCGGGCAGGGCCCCGCGTAGGCGGCCTTGCCGTCGCTGCCCGGCAGGACCTTCCCCGGGGCGCGGCCCTCGGGCACGCTCGTCACGGTGACGGGGATGCCGGTCACGATCCAGTGGATGTACGTCCCGCCGGGAGCGTCCGGGTCGTCCACCACGATCGCCAGCTCGCGAGCGGAGGCGGGCACACCGCTCCAGGTGAGCGGGGGCGAGACGTCCTGACCTCCCTGCCGCGCGCACACGTGCTTCCTGGGGATCCTGGCGCCCTCGGCGAAGGCCGGGGTGCTCACCTTCAGAGCGTCCGTGGGCGATGCGCCCTCGGCCGAGCACCCCGGGAGGAGGACCGCCAGGAGGACACCGCCGACCAGCTTGCCGATCTTCATTGGGCCAGGATAGGCGGCCGGAGTGTGTCGGCCCCGTCATCGCGTCCGGCGTGTGCGACACCGGACCGCCGGGATCGGAGCGACGCGGGCGTCCCGCTCCCGGCCGGGAGCGGGACGCCCGGTGAACTCAGCCGTCGATGCGGTGGGTGGTCCAGAACGACGACAGGTCGACGGAGGTGGCGGCCTGGGCGGCGGCCTTGAACTCCGCGGTGGTCGAGACCCCGTACCAGTGGGCCGCGGCGTAGTTCTTCAGCAGGTTCTGCATCGCCGTCGTGCCGATCGTGCGCCGCAGGTCGTGCAGGGCGCACTTGCCGTAGGTGTAGACGACGGTGCCGTACCGGCTCGAATGGGCGTCCCAGTAGGCCATCGAGTTGCTGATCTTCTCGGCCGACGACTGCCAGGAGACGCTGTTCCAGCAGTTGGTGCCCGAGAGGCCGTTGTAGAGGTCGGTGGCGTAGTCGGTGAACGACTCGTCCAGCCACGGGCTGGCGTACTCGTCGTCGCCGACGATCCCGTACCACCATTGGTGGGCCAGTTCGTGGGCGAGCGCGGTGGAGCTGACCACGTCGAGCACGAAGCCCGGGTACTCCATGCCGCCGAACCAGAAGTTGTTGTCCAGCACCACGTCCGCCTCGCCGTACGGGTAGGCGCCGAACCGTCCCGCGTGTGCGACGAGCGCGTTCTTCGCGGTGGTCATCATCGAGCTCGCGCTGCCGGAGCTGATCGAGCTCACCCGGTAGACGTTCACGACGACGCCCGTCGTGGTGGTGCTCGTGGTCTTGACGAACGGCCCGGCCGCCCATGCGAACTCGCGGACCTTCTTCGCGGTCGCCGTGGTGATCGTACGGCCGGACGCTCCCGGCGTGTCGACGGAGGTGCCGGTCGCGGGCACGAGCAGCGACGTCGGGTGGTCGAGCGTCACCGAGTAGTCGCTGGTCAGCGCGTAGAAGGACTCGCCGTTGTTGCTGTACGGGTCGAGGTGCCAGCCGCTCGCGTCGCGGACCGCGAGCACCGGCAGCGCGTTGCCGATGAAGTTGTAGGACCCGTCGCGCCCGAACCGATCGGCGCCGCTGGGCACGACGATGCTGAGGTCGAACCCGATCGAGGCGCTCTGGTTCTGGGCGAGCGGGGCAGGCAGGGCGATCTTCATCGCGGTGCAGGAGACCGACAGCGGGGACGGCGTGCCCCCGGTCACGTTGGTCACGGTGACCGGCGTGGACGGGCATGCCCCGTGGTAGTTGTCCCACAGGCGGAGGTAGACCTCCGTCAGGGGGTCCGCCGACGGGTTGGCGAAGGTGACGCTCTCGTGCCCCGTCCACGTGCTGCCCGAGGCGTTGCTGGTCAAGGTGACCGTGTAGGAGGGCGATCCGGGCGTCCTGGTCCCGTCCACCGCGTGGGCGGCCGGCGGAACGCCCCAGACGAGGACGAGCACGGCCGCCGCCGTGGTGATCAGGAATCGTCGCACCATGAGGAGGGTCTCCCTTCGAGCGCCCGAACCCCCGATCTGCCGACGTAATGTAACTTTTTGTCAAATGTCGGTCAATGATTGCTTTTTGGCCGTTCTGGTGCCTGTATCCGCAAGATTTGCCCCGACCGGCGCTGATCGGCCTTTCACCTAATGCGATTGCATGGACACGGACCGTCATCGATACTCGTCCGGGTGGCAGCCGTACTCGGGGGGTCCAGGGTGGTTCGAACCAGACATGGCAGGACCACCACGGCGATCGTCGCCGCGACCGTGCTCCTGTCTGTCCCTTCCGGCGCGGCCTCCGCCGGCCCCGCCGGTGATCGGCCTATCGACTGCCGCGCCTGGCCGTGGCCGAGCCCCGAGATGGTGAAGAACGTCAGGCCCGTGTACTCACTGACGAGCGGGAAGTGGGGCAACGAGGTGGACGTCACGCTCTGGCGCGGCGACGCGGGCCCGCGCGGGGAGTGGCACTACTGGGCGACCCTCACCGGCCGCACCCGCCCGGGTGACGAGGTCTGGCTCAACGTCTGGCCGCCGGGCGGCGGCCCGTGGCATCGGTGCGGCCCCTTCCCGGTGAGCCGCGAGGGCCAGGCGGTCTCCTCGCCGATGGCCGTCTGGCGTGATTTCACCCTCGTCAGAGCCTGCGGCCGGCACGACGACGTCAGCGCGTGCGGACGCGACAAGGGCGCGATGGTGGACTGACCCCCGGCGGTGCCGGCCGGGGAAGGCCGGCACCGGGATCGTTTGGTCAGCTCGTCGCGCAGGGCGAGCCGTTGAGCGTGAACTGCTGGGGTGCGGGGTTGGCACCGTTGTCCCAGCGGCCGAGGAAGCCGAAGGTCACGCTGCCGCCGTTCGCCGCGATCGTGGCGTTGTAGCCGGCGTTGGTCACCGTGACCTTCGACCCGCTCTGGGTGTACGAGCCGTCCCACAGCTGGGTCACGGTCTGCCCGTTGCCGTACGTCCAGCCGAGCCGCCAGCCCTTCACGGCCGCGGTCCCCCGGTTGACGATCCGGACCCCGGCCTGGAAGCCGCCGGGCCACTGGTTGGTGACCGCGTACGTCACCGTGCAGGTGGCCGCCGGCGTCGGCGAGGAACTGGGAGAGGGGACTGGGGCGACGGGGACGGGCTGGGGCTCGCGGAGGGCGACGGGCTGGGGAGGGGCTCGGGACGGCGAGGGGGACGGTGAGGGAGAAGGCGACGGGGAGGGCGACGGGCCGGTGCCGGCGGGGATCACGATGGTGCTGATCGAGTTGGCCGGGAACGTGCCGGTGAAGCCGCCTGCCCCGACCTGCACGTCGGCGTCGCGCCTGATGGCAGACGTGTCGGCCGCCCCGTAGCGGTAGACCTGGGCGGTCGCTCCGCCGTCGCGTCCCTTGACGGCGACCTCGCTGGTCAGGTCGTCGCCCGTCTTGTTCACCACGACGAGCGTGAGCGCCTTGTCGGAGGCGCGCTCGGCGGCGTACACCGCCAGCTTGCCCTGGTCGGCGCTGGTCGCGCCGACCGCCGTCTCGCCGAACCGGCCGCCCTCGCCGTCGTAGTTGAGGTACATCCGGAAGGCGTACGCGCCGGGCTGGGAGGCCGTGGGCGGCCCCCACAGGGTGGCGAGGTCGAGGCCCTCGCGGCCGAAGATGCCGAGGATGTCGGCCTGGGCCAGGGCGCCGTTGATGTGGTCGAGGGCGCCCCAGTTGTACTCGGTGATCGCGGTCTTGGTGCCGGGATACTCGGCGGCCACCAGTTCCTTCATCCGGGGGATGAGCCGCACCTGCGTGTTGATCCAGCTCTCGTCCGTGTACGACGGGTCCCACAATGCCCGGGTGGAGCGCAGCCGCAGGGCGTCGGTGGCCGGGTCGCCGCCGGAGCCGAAGGCGACGCCGGACGCCTGCGGGTAGAAGTGCTCGTCGAAGTAGTCGAGGACGCGCAGGCCGTGCTCGTCCTCGTACTTCTTCATCTGCCGCAGATACCACGTGGTGAACGGAAGGCCGCCGCGGACCTCCTTGTCCGGCGGGTTCGACCAGCAGTTCGTCCGGCCGCAGGTCTCCTGGTCGAGGCCGGAGTAGTCCCAGGAGGACCAGCCCCAGCCGACCGGACCGAGCGTCTTCGCCCCGGGGTCGGCGGCCTTCACGGCGGCGCCGATGAGGTAGGCCTTGTCGCGCAGTTCGACGGAACTCGCACCCTCGGGGTGGACGTCACGATGTGTGCTGTGCCAGATATCGGGCTCGTTGTCGAGGTTGTAGAACTTCACGCCGCCGCCCGCGGCCGTGCCGTACCTGCCGGTGAGGTGGCCGATCCAGTCCTTCACGTACGCCGCCCCGGCTTCGACGCTCGTGTCGTGGGGGTCGTTGCCGGTGATCTTCGTGCCGTCGGGCTTCACGCCGTTGCCGCAGTCGGGACGCCACTGGTCGGTCTGCTGCTGCGGGCCGTACTTGGCGACGGAGAACCCGCAGGAGGCGTCGCGGCCCTTGGGGACCCAGCCGATCAGCGGGACGGTGAGGATGGTGTCGGTGCCGGTGCGCCGGTCCTGCTCGACGAACCGGTCGGTCGTCGAGCCGTCCGGCAGTTTCGACGGGTCGGCGTTGTCCTCGGCGATGTTCTCGAAGTACCAGTCGGAGGCGCGGTTGCTGGTGTCGTACAGGTAGTTGTAGCGGGTCGTCGCGTTGCCGCCCCACCGGCGTACGGGGAGGCGCAGTTCCTTGGCCAGCGCCTCGTCGGCGAAGTTCATCCCGTAGATGTACGGGCTGATGGGGTGCCGCCCGGTGGTGGCGTCCACCGTCAGCGCCGGGCCGTCGGCGGCCGCGAGGGCGGGCACCTGCCCGGCCGCGCCGATCGACAGGGCGATCGCCGCGGTGAGGGCGATCGGGAGCGTTCGCGTTCGCACGGGTCTCCTCTCGAGTCCCTGGGGTCGTGGAAGTCCTGGGGCCGCCGGATGCGAGGGGAGCACCCGTCGCGCGGCCAGGCCATCACGCTGGCCAAGACCCGGGCGGGGGAACAAGAACGCGGTTCGCTGGAGTACGGCGGATAGGCGTTGAGCAGCCACACCCTCTCACCTGCCGGTGGAAGTTTCACGAGGACACTGGTTCCACGGGTCGAGACCGGGCGGTGCTCGGTCCGTCCGCGCTGTCCGGGCGGCCCGAAGCGGGCAGGGCACGGAGGTCCCGCTTCCGCGTCGGGCCCACGAGGGCGTCAGGTGGCCACGAGGTCGAACGACTCCCATGGGCCGATCGCGTCGCGGTTGGCGATCAGGGGCTGGGCGCCTCCGCTCTCGGCACAGACGTACCTGCCGTTCGCCTGCGCCCTGAGGCTGATCGTGCCGTCCGGGTTGGCGACCTGCCGGAAGGTCTCCCAGGGGCCGATCGCGTCGCGATTGGCGATCAGGGGCTCCGCCCCGGCGCTCTCGGCCGTCACGTACTTGCCGTTCGACCGGGCGCGCAGCGCGATGTCGCCACCGCCGAGGTCGATCCGGTCGAACTGCTCGTTCACGCCGACGCCGGACCTGCTCGCGACAAGCGGTGACCCGGTGGCGGCGGTGACGTACAGGTTGTTGGCCCGGGAACGCAGGCTGACGGCGGGGGCGCCGCCCTGCTGAGTGCGGATCCGGAGGGCGTCCACCATGCCGACCGATGTGGTCCTGTTGACGATCTTGATGCTGTGCTGTCCGTTCGCCAGGCCGGTCTTGCTGTAGACGACCTGCTGGACCTGCCTGGCCCCCGGCACGTACAGGTTCACGTTGGCTTGGAAGACGTCGTCGATGTAGACGTCCACGTTGCCCATGTCGCCGTTGCGCTCGGACAGGTAGTCGACGCCGGTGCCGGTGAAGGTGTATCGCGCGGTCGCCCCAGCCGTGGTCGTGTGGTGGGTGTCGTCGTTGAAGTCGCCGTAACCGCGGGACGTCGTGTGGTGCCAGTTCGCGTCGTAGGTGAGCTCGGTGTCGTTCACCAGTCCGCTCTGCGTGGCCCCCAGACCCAGCGTGGACGCGGTGCCGCTCAGGGTCTTCACGCCCTGGTTCGCCGTGCCGGTCAGCCGGGCCTGCGCGTACGAGCTCAGCGGCTTGGCCGTGCGCTCGACCACGTAGACCGCGCCGGGGGCCGTCGCGAACGTGATCTCGGTCCCGGAGCCCGTGGTCAGGATCGCACCGTCGGACACCCGCCGGACCCGCGCCTGCTGGCCGTTCCACGGGTTCACGACCGTGGCCTGCTTGCCGTACAGGCTCTTCAGACCGACGTACTTGACCTCGCCGGCCTCCCGCTCGGCGCTGACGAGGAAGCCGTCCTTGGCGAGGAGCGTGAACTTCCCGGCGAACGACGCGTCGCCGGGCACGGCCGGGAACACCCGGATCCTGTCGTTGTAGCTCTGCATGAGCGACTCGTTCAGCGCCGTCAGGTGTACCCCCAGATACTCGAAGACGCCGTTGGTGTTGTTCGTCATGCCGTTCGGATAGTTCTGGTACTTCTGCAGCATGGTCCTCATGCCCTGGTAGGCCTGGTCGCCGAGGCCCAGCCGGGCGGCCTGCACGGCGTCGTTGGACCACACGTTGCCATAGGGGAAGGGCCGCTGGTTCCAGGTGTTCAGGGCCGTCTGGTAGTCGGGGGAGCCGATGCCGGTCACCTCGTACGGCCAGATCAGCTCGGCCGCCACGTTCTCGTTGTTGCGGGTCTGGGAGAGGGGCGGCTGGTGTGGCTGGTAGGCGCCGTTGGAGACGACGTACGGCGTCAGGTGATCGAGCACGTCCTGCCAGGTCGACCGCAGGCCGGAGTCGGCCCCGAGCTGCGCGCTCACCCGTATCGCCAGCGGGAACAGGCTGCGCACGGCCGCCAGGTCGGTGATCGCGTTGCGTACGTTCCAGTACGTCTCGTGGGAGTTGGAGTTCGCCATGTAGTAGGTGCCGGTGGCCGTGTCGCGGGACAGCATGGCCGAGTAGAACTTCGCGGTCTCCCGTATGAAGGGATAGGCCACGTTCCGCAGGTAGTCCGCGTCGTCGGTATAGCGGTACCGCATGTACATGCTGTAGGCGGCCTCGTAGCCGGTGGACAGGATGTTCTTGGTGTAGTCGCTGCCGACCGTGCCGCGCGCGTTGCCGTCCCAGCCCATGGTCTCCGGCACCCACAGGCCGTCCACGCCGTACCGCGTCTGGGTGTACGCCTTCAGGGCGGCGTAGTTCCGGCTGTACAGGTTGTCGTGCCGGTCGATGAGCTCGGTGTGGTTGGAGGCGAGGAAGGACAGGTAGACGTCGCGCTGGTTCCAGTACCAGTACGCGTTGCTCCACTTCGTCTCGTCCCGCGTCGCCCGGAAGACGCCGTTGATGAAGTGGAAGGGGTAGTTCCCGTGGCCGCCGGCCGCGATCATGTAGGTGGACAGGTAGTACACGTTCTCCAGGTAGTCGGCGTCGCCGCCCAGGCCGGAGTACTGCACGAACGACCTGGCCCAGAACGCGTGCCACCAGTTCTTGTAGCCGGTGAACGTGGTGGCGTACCCGGCCGACCTGACCGAGCTCAGCTGGGTGCGGGCCTGCGCCACGGAGTCGCGGCCGGGGGCGTTGATCCGGCTCGCCGCGGTGAACCAGATCGTGTAACTGGAGGCCGGCGTGACGGTCAGCCGGACCGTCCGCGAGTCGACCACCTGGGTGGAGAAGCTCGCGCCCTCGACCGTGGCCGCCAATGTGTAGCCGAAGCCGTTCGGATCGGACTGCCCCCGGCTCAGCCCGGCCATGCCGGCATCCGCGAACGTGGAGATCGTCCTCCATGTGTTCAGATCGGGCACGTCGCCGCTGTTGGTGACGGTGGCGGGGTCCCACATGCTCAGCGTGAGGGTCACACCGGACACGCCGCCGCGCGCGTCGTCCACATGGATGCCCATCACCTCGGAGTTCGGCGACCCCATGACGGTGACGGTCCGGTCGTCGTCGTACTTCGTGACCAGAGTGCCGTCATAGAGGGACAGCCGCTGCTGGTAGGTGGAGTAGCCCGAGTCCATCGCCGGGGTGGTCGCCAAGTTCACCAGGCCGGCGGCGTACGCGGACTGCTCGGACAGGTCGACCCCTGACGTCTGCATCGTCAGCCCGTTCTGGCTCCAGACCATGGCGCCGGTGCGGCCGTTGCCCACGGTCAGGCCGTACAGAGGGTTGGTGTTGGGCCGGTTGTAGACGACGTCGTGCTTGGACAGGTAGCTCGCGTAGTCGACGTTCAGCGTGCCGCTCGCCTGGTCGAAGGCGGCGTCGGCCGCCGAGGCGCGCGCCGGGGCGGCGATCCCGCCGGTCAGCAACCCCGCGAGGAGCGCGGGCAGCGGCAGGAGCCGCAGGAGCCTCATCACATGGCTCACCCTTTCGTGGTGGTGGCCGCCCCCTGACGGGTGGACGCGTCGCGGCATGGCGGATCCGCCTCCCGCGGTCCGGCGGGAGACGGGGAGTCGGTGCGGCGGTGAGTGAGGACGGGAATCACGGGGTGGAGAGGCCGCGCGGTGCCGTGCCGGCTGTCGGCGACCGGATCGGCGCCGCGCGGGCCTCTCCCCGTGTGTCACAGCCCGGGGGCTTCGCACGCCGCCTCCGGCACGAGGTGGCGCACAACCGCGATCTCCGGACTGTCAGCCGCAGTTAACATCGGATGTTTCTGTCCGTCAAGGGCCTGTGATGTCCCGATTTATTGTGATCGTTCACAATGCTGGACAGAGAGAGATCGGATGTAAGCAGCGATCGACGGTCGGCGATTATCGCCTTGACTCCCGTCGCCGGGCGCACGCATGCTGCTCTCACGGTACACAAAACGTTTTGCGGGTCGAACGGACAGAAGTGGGGGCACATGGCGGAAGCTGCCGGCGCCGGGTCCTGGTGAGGGCGCCGCCG